>JBBDIW010000089.1:0-2537 GCA_040880165.1 Gemmatimonadota bacterium
TTCGCTTCCCCTCGTCCGCCGGCTCGCCGCCGTGGTCGAGCCGACGCTCGAGGGTATCCAGCCGGGCGTCGATGCGCTCCAGCCAGGGGATGAAGAGCTCCTTCAGTTCCGCGTCTTCCTTCTTCGTCACCGGCGGTCTCCTTCGCGAGGGGGGATCTTCATCGTACGCCCCGTCCCCCCGAAAAGGCAACGATGATCGGTGCGTGCCCCTCCGCCGCAGCATCATCGATGCGCGCGGAGGGGTTTCGCCCCTACCGCGTCGCCCCCGCCAGGTCCCGCACGGACGCGGCCAGGG
Organism: Gemmatimonadota bacterium; assembly: GCA_040880165.1. Classification (GTDB taxonomy): domain Bacteria; phylum Gemmatimonadota; class Gemmatimonadetes; order Longimicrobiales; family Gaopeijiaceae; genus JBBDIW01. Next base: position 296 of record JBBDIW010000089.1, read on the forward strand.
CGCTGACCCGCTCGGAGTCCGCGGCACCCCGCACATCGGCGTCGATCGCGGTGGCGAGCCGGTTCAGCCGGTCGCGGCGCGCCGGACCCTGCACCCGCTCGGCGGCGGCCAGCGCCTCCGAAATCGCCGTCGTGCGCGCTTCGGCCAGGCCGCCGTTGCGCACGAGCTGGTCGAGGTACGAGCGCGCGACGGGGAAGGCGGCCGGCCACTCGAGGCGCGGCTGCGCCTGCGGGTTGTACTCCTCCATGACGACGAGCTTCGCCGCGTCGATCTCGTTCTGCGACAGGTGCTCGCTCGGCGTCAGCTCGAGGATGTCGAGGCCGCGCGCGAGCTCGGACGAGTAGATGTGCCCGTTGTACCAGTAGGCGCCCCACGATCCGCCGGGCACCAGGGTCTCGGCGTCCACGGGACCGCGGTCGAACCAGGCGATCTCGACGGGGTTCGTCGGATCGGTGAAGTCGAAGACGTTGATTCCGCCCTGGTACCAGCCCTGCACCATGAGGTCGCGGCCCGGAACGGGGACGAGCCCGCCGTTGTGCGACACGCAGTTCTCCTGGTCCGTCTGTGCGGCGAGCATCTTGAAGTAGCCGTGCTGCGTCATCGTGCCGTCGTCGTTGATGCTCAGCAACGTGTTCCCGCCCAGGCGGACCGGGTCCGTGATGCGGCAGCGCGGCGACGTCCCGCCGCCCCACTCGTCCGTGAAGACGACGGAGCTCGCGTCGTTGTTGAACACGGCCGTGTGCCAGAGCGAGAAGTTCAGGTCGGACTTGGCGTCCAGCCGGACCGGCTGCTCCGGGTTCGACACGTCGAGGAGGATGCCGAAGCTTCCGCACGAGCCCGCGACGAGATCGTAGGCCGGGTACGAGGTGAGGTCGTGGCAGCCGGACGGCCCGCCCGCGCGGCGGCCGGTCTGGGGCGCGTCGCCCGCGGCCACGCCCGCCCGCCCCGGCGACTGCGGCAGGTTCTCGAAGATGCGGGCGTAGCCGACGACGGCGGCCTGCTCCACGTCGTCCAGGGGCACGCGAATGATGTCGACGCGGTACTGCGAGGTGTTCGGGTTCTCGGCGACGGTGCCCGACGAGCAGCCGGCGACTTCCGCCGCGTCCCGCACCGACGACGACCCGCCGACGTAGATGTAGAGGACGTTGTCGTCGGTGGGGTGCGGCAGGAGCGTGTGCGTGTGCGAGCCCCGGCACGTCTGGACGTTCTTGACGAGCCGCGGGCTGCGCGGATTGCTCACGTCGAAGATGCGCACGCCGCGCATCCGGTCCGCGCCGTTCTCAACGCCCTGCATCCCGCAGTCGATCCGGGCGCGCGGGGACTCCGCCGAGATGAAGAGCAGGTCGCCGTAGATGGACGGATCGCCCTGGTCGGTCGCGCACTCCACCGCGCTCAGGAGGTCCGGGTCCGAGGGATCGCTCACGTCCCAGACGCTGAAGCCGCTGAAGTTGCCCTGGTAGAGCGTGGTTCCGCGGAACGCGAGGTCCGAGTTGATGAAGGCGAGCCCGCGCGCGTGATCGAACTCCGCCGGCTTGGGCGAGAAGGAGACCATGCGCATGTTCCACCCGGCGAAGCCCGCGCTGTTGCCGGCGCCCGCCGCGAGGTGCGCGCGCGGATCGTCCATGGTGGCGATCGTGTCCTGCTGCTGCGCGAGCAGAGGCGCCGCAGTGGCGAGCGCCGCCGCGACGAGGAGGGTGCGCGCCACGCGGAAGCCTGCCGGGGCGGGGCGCTTCGGGGCGCACGGGGGCCTTTGCATCGGGGAACGGTTCTTCATCGAGATGGTCTCCTCAAAGGGTGTTCGGGAGTGGTCAGCGGGAGGGGTGTGCGACGGCTCGGTTCTCAACGGCTTCAAGGGTTCTCCAGGGCGTCCAGCATGCCGCTCATCACGTAGATCTCGTCGCGCTGATCGGCGTCCACGTCGGTCGCGAAGCGGAAGATGTCGGGGTCCTGCCCCGCGCCGGGGGCGTCGAAGAGCTCCTCCACCATCTGGAGCGCCCCCTCGTGGTGCCCGATCATGAGCGTGAGGAAGAGGCGTTCGAAGTCGCGGCCGTGCGCGGCATCGAGCCGCGCGAGGTCTTCGGGCGACACCATGCCGGGCATCGTCATGTGGAGCGCGTGGTCCCCGGCCGGCACCGCCTGGTCCCGCTCGCTCAGCCACTGTTCCATGAAGGCAATCTCGTCGCGCTGCGAGATGTCGATCTTCTGCGCGAGCCTCAGGAAGTGGTCGCTGGCGCCGTGCGTG
>JBBDIW010000090.1:0-2493 GCA_040880165.1 Gemmatimonadota bacterium
CCGCGCCAAGGAGAAGATGGAGAAGCTGTCGCGCTATGACCCGCGCCTGTCCGCCGCCGAGGTGATCTTCGACTGCGAGAGCCATACGAAGCGGGCAGAGGCCATCCTCTCCGTGGACGGGGGCGATCCCGTGGTGGCGCGGGGAGAAGGCAGCGAGTTCAGGGAATCTCTCGACCAGTTGATCGACCGTCTCAGCAAGATCGTGCGGCGACGTCGCTCGCAGATCAAGGATCACCAGGGCCCGAAGCTGTCCGATGTCGTGGCGCCGGAGGCACTGATACCGGAGGAGTAGAGCAGAGCTTGGACAATTTCACGATCAGGGAACTGCTCCGGAACAAGGGGGAGTCCCTCGCCCTGGAGGTGCTGACCGGGGACGAGACCCTGGACCGGACGGTGTCGGACCCGGACGTCTCCAGTCCCGGGCTCGCCCTCGCCGGATACACGGAGCGATTCGCCGGGGGTCGCATGCAGGTACTCGGGGAGACGGAGATGAGCTATCTCCGCTCGCTCGACCCCGCACTGGTCGAGGAGCGCCTCACGCGGCTCCTCGACCAGGACATCCCGGCGATCATCGTCACCAAGGGGCAGGAGGTTCCCACGATCCTCGTGGAACGGGCCTCCCGGAAGGGGATCCCCGTGCTCCGGACGGTGACGGCGACCAAGGAGCTGTATCGTCGCATCAAGCCCTTCATGGAGGCGGCGCTGGCACCGAAAAAGACGCTGCATGGCTCGCTGGCCGACGTCTACGGGGTGGGGCTCCTCTTCGTCGGAGAGAGCGGCATCGGCAAGAGCGAGTGCGTACTCGACCTCGTGGAGCGGGGTCACCGGCTGGTGGCGGACGACCTGGTGATCGCGTCGCGCCGCGGCGCCGACCTCCTCATGGGAATGGGGCATGAACGGCAGGGTCACCACATGGAGATCCGCGGCGTCGGCATCATCGACGTCCGTGCGCTGTTCGGCATCCGCGCGACGCGCCAGCAGAAGCGCATCGAGGTCGTGGTTCAGCTCGAGCACTGGAAGAATGACGCCCGGTACGACCGGACGGGGCTGGAGCGCGACGAGACCGAGATCCTGGGCGTCTGCATCCCGAGAATCACGATTCCCCTGAACCCGGGGAAGAACATCACGGTGGTTTCCGAAGTGGTGGCCATGAATCACCTCCTGAAGTACGGTGGCGTCGATTCCGCGGCCGAGTTCGACAGGAACCTGAAGGAGGCGATGCGGCCGGTTCGCGACTACCTGGTCGAGGATTATGAATAGCGAACGTCCGTCCGGCGATGGGCGCCAGGGCGCCACCGATTCCGCTCGCTCCCCCGGGGAGGAGCGGGCGCGCTCCGTCCTAGGCATCGTCGTGGCGCACGGGGAAATGGCGCAGGGCCTCGCCGACGCGGTGCGCAAGATCGCGGGTATGGACGAAACCGTGCTCGTGCCGGTCAGCAACGAGGGGTGCTCCCCGGACACGCTCTGCGGAAAGCTCGAGGGGGCCGCGGGAGAGGGTCCGGCGATCATCTTCACGGACCTCCAGAGCGGAAGCTGCGCGCTGGCGGCCCGGATCATGTGCCGGAATTTCAACCATGTGGTGGTCTCGGGTGTCAATCTTCCAATGTTGCTGGATTTCGTCTTCAATCGCGAACTCCCGCTGGACGAACTGGTGGAACGTGTCGTCGGCAAGGGTCGTGAGAGCATTCAGAACTTTCCGCTTCCGGTGCGTCATGTCGATCCTCCTGTATCGCGTTGACGAGCGGTTGATCCACGGCCAGGTCGTGATCGGGTGGGGCAACCAGCTCCACCCGACGCGCTATCTCGTCGTGGACGACATGCTGGCGGAGAGCGACTGGGAGCAGGAGCTCTACCTGCTGGGGCTGCCCGGCGGCGAGGAGGTCACCTTCACGAGCGTGGACGAGGCCCGCGAACGCCTCGGGCAGTGGATGGAGGACCCCGTGCGCAGCATCCTGCTCACCCGCGACGTGAACACGATGCTGAGGCTGGCCGAGGGGGGGCGCCTCGCGGGGCAGACCGTGAATCTCGGCGGCATCCATCACATCCCCGGCCGCGAGCAGGTCCTCCCGTACCTGTACATCGATGAGCCGCTCCGGAAGTCCCTCCGCTCGCTGGAAGAGCATGGGGTGGCCGTGTCCGCCCGCGACCTCCCCGGATCCCCCGGCGTTCCGCTCAAGACACTCCTGCGCTTCGCATGAGGTAGTCGGGGGCCATGGAACTCCTCGCGCTGGTGCTCTTCGGCGGGCTCGTCGCCCTCGACGGGACGTCGGTGGGCCAGCTGATGATTTCGCGTCCGCTGGTGGCCGCCACGCTGGCCGGCTGGCTGCTGGGCGACCCGGTCCTCGGACTGCTGATCGGCGGCCTGCTCGAGCTGTTCTATCTCGTGGTCGTGCCGACCGGGGGCGCGCTCTTCCCCGAAGGGGGCCCCGCCGCCGTGATCGCGGTGGTGGCCGGCGTAACGCTGCCGGGCCCGGGCGGCATCGCGCTGGCCGT
>JBBDIW010000091.1:0-2454 GCA_040880165.1 Gemmatimonadota bacterium
TCGATCGCGTCGGCTTCGATGAACGGCCGGTTCTCGGCGTCCCGGATCGAGACGTCCCGGAGGCGGATGTTCCGGAGCAGGTCGCCGTCGATACGCCCGATCTCGACCTCCCCGTCCACCGCGTCGTCCAGCGCTCCGAGCACGACCTGGCGCACCTGCTCACGACCCCAGGGAGTGTTCGTCACCACCAGGACGGCGATGAGGGCAACGAGCACGAGCAGCGAGAAGCCGATCAGCACCCCCCTCGCAACCGGGCGCGCGGCGATCAGCGGGCCCCCGAGTCCCGGCGCACCCGCCTTCTCACCCGCACCCCGCGACCGGCGCGCCATCAGAACGCCTCCCCGATCGAGAAGTGGAGCGTGAGGCGGCCGAGAATCCGCCCGAAGAAGCCGTCGGCCTCCAGTGGATCGTAACGCCGCCGCTGTTCCAGCTCGACGAGCTCCCGACTTCCCTCCGCGTCGAAGACCTCGGTGATCACCCGCAGGCGTTGCACCATTCTCGGCTGGAGCCCGACGTCGATGCGGATGGGACCGACGGGAGACCCGAAGCGGGCGCCGAATCCCGGGGCGACGGCGGCGGTGACGTCGGACAGGAACGACCCCGTGCGTCCGCCGACCATCGCGCCGTCCACGAACACGGCCCCGGTGAAGCCCCCGACCGGAAAGCGGAGCTCCACGTTCGCCTCGAGCAGGCTGCTTCCCCCGATGGGCCGCGGCTGAAACGCGTCCACCGGTGCGAGCCCGGGATCACAGCTTCCGTCGGCCAGCTCACCCGGCGCGCAGCCGCCTTCCTCGAGCAGCCGCTCGCGCGGGATCGTCAGGATGCGCGGCCCGAGCTGGTTCTCCGCGAAGCCCCGCACGGAGCGGGCGCCTCCGGCGAAGAAGCGCTTGCGCGGATGGAGAATCGAGACACCGGGCGACTCGACGTCGAGCGCGTCCGCGGCGCTCCCGAGAGGGTCGACCCACCCCGCCCGCACCTGTCCAGCCACCACCCGGTCGCGCAGCGGCCCGAATGCCTCGTAGTACGCCGCGCCCGCCGAAAGCCGGTTGTAGCGGTAGTCCGAGAGGGTGAAGCCGGAGGCGTGCTCCACGCTCAGCTGCGCCCGGTATCCGGTCGTGGGGGAAAGGGCATCGTCGCTGCGATCTGCCAGGAGCGACAGCGCGAGCGGTGACAGGACATTCCACCGTCTCAGCGGATCGACCGCGGCGAGATCGCAGACGCCGAAATTGACGCAGAAGAAGACGTCTCCGGCGGCCACCGAGGTGATCTCGTGGCGGTAGTGGAGCGTCAGCGGAACGCGGTAGGTGAGCCGCCGGGTGACGGATACATCGCCTCCGACGCCCTCGTCGACCGAGATGCCGGGAGTTACGCTGCGATGCGCGAATGCGCCGACGGTCAGGACGTTCTCCGCGGCGCGGAAGTGGGGCTGCATCAGTTCGATGCTCAGCTGCCACGTGGGCCGCTTGAACGGCGCCTCGTCCACCCCGGCCAGCGCGCCGGGAAGGATGTCCCGGAAGACGAAGCGACCGGTCAGCTGTCTCGCGAGCAGATTGGAGAGGGTGCCGCGGACGTCGAGGCGCCTCCCCCCGCCCAGCCAGTTGTAATGGGTGAACCGGCCTTCGAGCTGCGCGAACTCCAGCGTGCTGATTCCCCCGCCCACCCGTGCCAGCCGCGGCGGCGCCTCTCTCACCTCGATCCCCACGACCTTCCCGCTGTCCGGCTGCTCCGGGATGACCACGTCGGCCTTGAGAAAGAGGTTGGATTCATAGAGCCCCCGGCGGCTGTCGCGGATCGCCTGCGCGTCCAGCGGCGCCCCTTCCTCGATCCGGAGCATCCGGACGATCGTCCCCTCGTCCACGTCGACGTTGCCCCGGATCTCGAGCTCCCGCGCAACGGAGCGCGGGCCCGGCGTGATCACGATCTCGAGGCGCACCTCGTTACCGGGGAGGACCTCGATGACGTCGTCCACTTTCGCATCGAGAAACGCGAGTTCCTCGAGCGCATCCCGGAGCGCCTCCATCCCCTCCTCGAGGTCGTTCAGGCTGAAGGGCTCCCCCTCGCGCGGCAGTTCGGCGCGGCGGATGTCCCGCGTCCTCAGCACCTCCTCGACCTGGCGCACCTCCGTCTCGCGCAGCAGCGTGGGCGGGCCTTCGTCGACGCGGAACACGACCTTCACGCCGCCCTCCACTTCGTGCAGGACGGAGCGGACGGTCGCCTGGCGGTACCCCTCCCGGAAGTAGCGGACGCGGAGCCTCAGCTCGTCTGCCGCGAGCTGGTCCGGATCGAGGCCGTGACGCTGGATGAGGATGTCCCAATCCGTGAGCCAGCAGAAGGGCCGGAGCAGGAACTCCCTGCAGCGGGTCTCGCGCGTGGCGATCGCGTCGCGCAGCGGGTCTTCCGAGAGCGCCTCGACCCCCAGGAAGGTGACGCGCTGGACGAGGCGACGGTCGTCGT
>JBBDIW010000092.1:0-2451 GCA_040880165.1 Gemmatimonadota bacterium
GTGGATCGCCGCGAGGACAAGTATCTCACCCGGGTGACGACATGATCGATCTGAAATTCCTGCAGAAGCTCATCAAGGCCGTGGATGAGAGCGGCGTGGACTTCATCGAGATCGATCGCGGAGGAACGCGGATCCGGGTGGGGAAGACGCCTCCTCCCGCGCCCGTCGTCTCGCAGGGCACACCGGCACCGGCACCGGCGCAGGAAGCGGTCGGCGGAGTGCTGACCCCGGCGGCCGGGACCGCGGCGTCGGGAACGGCGGAGTCCGGCGCGACCGGTGAAGGGGAGGGGACCGTCGCGCCACCCAGCAACCTGATCGAGGTGAAGTCCCCGATGGTGGGCACTTTCTACCGGGCGCCGTCGCCGGACGACGACCCGTACACCGACGTCGGTTCACGTGTCGCGAAGGGTGACGCGCTCTGCATCATCGAGGCAATGAAGCTCATGAACGAGCTGGAGGCCGAGGTCGACGGCACCGTCGTAGAGGTATGCGTGGAGAACGGAGAGCCGGTGGAGTACGGACAGGTCCTCTTCAGGCTGGAGCCGGCGTGACGGGAACGTCGCGCCCGGTCGGGAGGAGGGGACATGTTTAAGAAGGTCCTGATCGCCAACCGCGGCGAGATCGCGTTGCGCGTCATCCGCGCCTGCCAGGAGCTCGGCGTCCAGACCGTCGCCGTCTTCTCCGAGGCGGACCGGGAGTCCCTGCACGTCCGCTTCGCCGACGAGGAGGTGTGCATCGGGCCGGCGCCGGCGAAGGAGAGCTACCTCAACATCCCACGCATCATCGCGGCCGCGGAGATCACGGGCGCCGAGGCGATCCACCCCGGCTACGGCTTTCTCGCCGAGAACGCGGAGTTCTCCGAGATCTGCGAGCGCTCGGGAATCGTCTTCATCGGTCCGGAGCCGGACCAGATCCGCTCCATGGGGGACAAGGCGACGGCTCGCCGCACCATGATCGAGGCGGGGGTGCCGACCGTTCCGGGCTCGCCCGGGCTGATTCGCGATGTCGAGCACGCCGAGGAGATGGTGCGCGACATCGGCTTTCCGGTGATGATCAAGGCGTCCGCCGGTGGCGGGGGCAAGGGAATGCGAATCGCGCCGGACGCCGAATCCTTCCCCCGGCTCCTCCAGGCCGCCCGCAACGAGGCGCAGGCCGCCTTCGGAGACTCCGGGGTCTACCTGGAAAAATGCATTCTCCGGCCGCGGCACGTGGAGTTTCAGGTCTTCGGCGACAAGACGGGACGGGTGGTGCACCTGGGGGAGCGCGACTGTTCCATCCAGCGCCGCCACCAGAAGCTCGTGGAGGAGGCGCCGTCTCCCGCGCTCACCGAGAAGCTGCGCAAGGAGATGGGGGACGCGGCGGTGCGGGCCGCACAGGCAATCCGGTACGTCGGGGCCGGGACGATCGAGTTCCTGCTGGACGAGGACGGCTCGTACTACTTCATCGAGATGAACACCCGGATCCAGGTGGAGCACCCGGTGACCGAGGTCACCACCGGCCTCGATCTCGTGAAGGAGCAGATCGCGGTCGCCGCCGGCTATCCGCTCTCCTTCCCGGCAGAGCCGGTGACGCTGCGGGGCCATGCGATCGAATTCCGCATCAACGCGGAGGACCCGGACCGCAACTTCGCGCCCTCGCCCGGGCGGATCACCACGTTCCACCCGCCGGGCGGGCCCGGAGTCCGACTGGACACGCACGTCTACACGGGGTACCAGGTTCCGCCATTCTACGACTCCCTGCTCGCCAAGCTCATCGTGAGCGGGAATAACCGCGACGAGGCGCTGGTCCGCGGGCGGCACGCCCTGGACTGCTTCGTGATCGAGGGCGTCTCCACCACCGTCGGCTTTCTCCAGCGGCTCGTGAGGGACGAGCGCTTCATCGCCGGGGAGATCGACACCCACTTCGTCGAACGCTTCATCGCAGAGCAGACCACCACACAATGAAGATAGAAACGTACTTTTCGGCGGCCGAAGTCGACCCGGCCGCGGTCTCCGGGCGCACGGCAGTCGTCATCGACGTCATCCGCGCGACGAGCACCATGGTCGAGGCGCTGGCGAACGGCGCGGCCGCGATCTATCCGACGCTGCAGACGGATGATGCGATCCGACTCGCCTCCTCGCTGGGCCGGGAGGACACCCTTCTGTGCGGGGAGCGGAAGGGGCTCGCGGTCGAAGGCTTCGAGTTCGGAAACTCGCCGCGGGAGTTCACGCGTGAAAAGGTGGAAGGAAAGCGGCTCGTGATGAGCACGACGAACGGGACGCGTGCCTTTCTCGCCGCCTCGGGCGCGGAGCGGGTCGTCGCCGGCTCCTTTCTCAACCTCTCGGCCGTGGCCGAGGCGGTGAGCGACGCCCCCGCGATCTCCATCATCTGCGCCGGCAAGGAGAACCATTTCTCCATGGACGACGCCCTCTGCGCCGGGCACCTGATCCGCGCGCTGACGGCACTGCGGGA
>JBBDIW010000093.1:0-6481 GCA_040880165.1 Gemmatimonadota bacterium
TGGCGCGCGGAGCGGAAGCCATGGTCCATCATCAGCGGGATGCAGGCTTCGGGCGGCGGCGGCATCTACAAGTCGACGGACGCAGGCGCGAACTGGACGCGGCTCACCGAGGGGCTCCCGACGGGGCTCATCGGAAAGATCGACCTCGCGATCTCGGACGCCGCGCCGCGGCGCATCTACGCGATCGTCGAGGCGACGGGGTCGGAGCAGGGAATCTACCGCTCGGACGACGCCGGGCGCACGTGGCGCCAGACGAGCGACCAGGGGAGCCTCACCAGCCGCCCCTTCTACTTCACCAACATCGACGCGGACCCGAAGAACCCCGACGTGCTCTGGGTGGGCAACGTGCGATTCTTCAAGTCCGAGGACGGCGGGGAGAGCTGGACCCTCGTCGGCACGCCCCACGCGGACAACCACGACCTCTGGATCAACCCCGAAAACCCGGAGATCATGGTGCAGGGCAACGACGGGGGCGCGAACGTCACGCTCGACGGCGCGCGCACCTGGTCCACGATCCACAACCAGTCCACCGCCGAGCTCTACCAGGTGGACGTGGATACGCGCTTCCCGTACTGGGTGTACGCGGGCCAGCAGGACAACAGCACGATCGCGGTGCCGAGCCTCCCGCCGGCGGAGCAGGCGACTTCCGGTCCCGAATCGTGGTGGCAGGCGATGGGCGGGTGCGAGACCGGCCCCGCGGTGCCGAGGCCGGACCTGGAGCCGCTCGTCGTCTATTCGAACTGCAAGGGGCGCTTCGGCCGCTACAGCATGCTGACGGGGCAGGAGCAGCAGTTCTACGTCGGCGTGGTGGACATGTACGGCGTGAACCCGAAGGAGCTGCCCTACCGCTTCCAGCGCACCGTCCCCATCGAGGTCTCGCCGCACGACCCGAACCTCGTCTTTCACGGCTCGCAGTACGTGCACCGCACAGAGAACGCGGGACGCACCTGGGTCCGCATCAGCCCGGACCTCACCGCGTTCCGGCCCGAGCGGCAGGTGATCTCCGGCGCGCCGATCAACCGCGATATCACGGGCGAGGAGCACTACAGCACCCTGTATTCGATCGCCGCGTCGCCCCATGATCCGGGCGAGCTCTGGGCCGGAGCGAACGACGGGCCGGTGCACGTGACGCGCGATGGCGGCGCGAACTGGACGGACGTCACGCCGCCCGACATGCCGCCGGAAGGGAGGATGAACGACATCGCGATCTCGCCGCACACGCCGGGCAAGGCGTACGTCGCGGGGTACCGCTTCCTCCTGGACGACTGGCGGCCCTACCTGTACCGCACGCACGACTACGGGGCGAACTGGACGCTCCTCACGCCGGGCGACAATGGAATTCCGGACGACTACCCGGTGCGCGTCGTGCGCGAGGATCCCGATCGGGAGGGACTTCTCTACGCGGGAACCGAGTTCGGGCTGTTCATCTCCTTCGACGACGGTGCCTCGTGGCAGACCTTCCAGCTCGATCTGCCGGTGACCCCCGTCAGCGGCATCAAGGTGCACCGGAAGGACCTCGTCATCTCGACGATGGGACGCGGCTTCTACATTCTGGACGATCTGACGCCGCTCCACCAGTTCGCCGAGGAGGTTCAGGGCTCAGGCGCCCACCTCTTCGAGCCGCGCGAGGCGTACCGCATGCGCTACTCCGCGGGCCGGCGCGCGCCCTCCGACCCGGAGTTCCCGCCCCCCGGAGCGGTGATCGACTACTGGCTCGGTGAAGCGGGACAGCGCGTGAGCATGGAGGTCGTCGACGAACGCGGAGCCACGGTCCAGACGTTCGAGGGCGGCGGCGGTGCATCGGCACTCCCCTCGGAGCGCGGACTGAACCGGTTCGTGTGGGACCTCCGGCACCCCGGCGCGGAGGGCGGCGGCCGCGGGCCGATGGCCACCCCCGGACGCTACACGGTGCGGGTCACCACGGGCGGCTCCACCGCCGCTGCACCCCTCGTGGTGCTCATCGACCCGCGGGTCGAGCAGGACGGGACCACGCAGGCGGACCTGGAGCTGCAGCTCCGGCACAACCTCCAGGTTCGCGATCTCATCTCGGAGAGCCGGAGCGCGCTCGAGCGGGTGACCGCGCTGGAGGGGAGCACGACCTCCGAGCGCGTGCTGGCGCAGGTGGCGGAGGTGAAGGCCGTCCTGGTGCCGCCGGAGGACATCACCGTCTACCCGCCTCGGATGCTGATCAACCAGATCAACTACCTCTACAACGCCACGACGCGCGCGGACCAGCCGCCGGGCGACGACGCGCTCGACCGCTACCGCGAGCTCCGAGCCGAGCTGGACCGGGTGCTCCAGATGCTCCGGCGTCTGGAGAACCTTGTGACGGACGGGCCCGAGTAGCTTCGGACGTCGGCCGGAGAAGGGCCCGGTGTCGCGAGATTCGCCCCGCGGCTCCGGGCCCGCTGCGGCCTTCGCGAGGCGAGGCGGCGGGCGGTCCCACCATGTCGTTCAGGTTTCTCCCGTGGACAATGGCCGGATCACGATGTCCGTGGTCACCGAATTGGCGATGAAGCATCCCCGGTGCGCGCGGTCGTGAAGCCGGGCCAGCGCATCGGCATCGGGGGGCTCTCCCCGGAACTCGATGCGAGGCCTGAGCTCCACCCGCGTTACCGCGAGCCGTCCGGCCGCGTTCTTCTCCAGGGTACCGACCGCCGCGTCCGAGTAGCGGGCCACGACGTGGCCTTCCCGTGCGCACAACGCGAGAAAGGTCAGCATGTGGCAGGAGGAGAGCGCCGCGACGAGTGCGGCCTCCGGGTCTACGTGTCCGGGAAGTCCTCCGAAGGCGGGAGCCGCGGACGCCGGCACCCGCACGTCCTCGAAGCGCCATTCGTGCTCCCGGTTGTATGCCTCGTAGGAGAAGTCGCTTCCCTTCAATTCCCAGTTGATCGTCGCACGGTGCTCAGACATGATCCCTGGCCCTTTTCGAGTGGACGGGCGGCGAATCCATTTCCGCCGCTCAAGCGGGGTCCCGCGGCGATAATTCACCGCGTCCCACGAGGAACATGAGCGCTTCCGCCGGGATACGGTATCTTCCGTGGCAGAACTGGCCCGTCGTCTAATGGCAGGACCCCGGTCTTTGGAACCGGTGGTGGTGGTTCGAATCCACCCGGGCCAATGTGGGATGGCTCCTTTCCTCTCCGGGGAAGCATGCGCCGAATCATCGCTTTGCGCGACCGGAGCGCCGGCCGGTTCACCGCCGGCCTCGTCTCCCTGGCGGCGGCCGAGTTGCTCTGCGGGCTCGCGCTTTCGCCCCTTCCTCTTCGTGCGCACCCTGTCCGGTTCTCCCCCGCAGCTCTGGATTTCGTCCAGGAAGCCGCGGTGGATTCCGCGGCCATCGTCGCGGAGGCGCGTCGCGCGCAGGAGCGCTTCGAGCGGATCCGCCGGAACAACGTCCCCTGGGCATGGGGCCGGTGGGGCGGCCCGTGCGACGAGATCATCGGCCGCTTCTGCATCTGGCACACGCCGGGGAGCGACTGGGTGCCGCCGGCAGACGCGCCCGCCATCGTTCGCGCGCGCGCCGAGCTGCTCGACGAGCTCCAGCGGCTCGCGGAGACCATCCCGGGCGACCGGTGGGTGCTCGGCCAGCGGATCAAGTACCTGGGAGAGGCGGACCGGTGGGAGGAGGCCGCCGAACTCGCGAGGGCGTGTCCGACCGGAGCGGGCTGGTGGTGCGACGCGCTTCTGGGCTTCGTCCGCCACAACCAGGGGCGCTACCGCTCCGCCGAAGACGTCTTTTCACGCGCGCTGGAGACGATGCCCGCCGAGCGCGCCGAGGAGTGGCACGACCTCTCCCTCCTCCTCGATCGGGATGGGCGCCAGCTCGTGGAAGACGCCCCCGAGGGCGAAAGGGAGGCGATGCGGGATCGGATCTGGTGGCTCGGCGACCCTCTTTTTCTCGTCCCGGGCAACGAGCGCTGGACGGAGCACCTCGCCCGGCATGTGATGGTCGAGATCCAGAGGGACGCGCGCAACGCCCACTGGCTCCGCTGGGGCGACGACCTCACCGAGATCCTCCTTCGTTTCGGCTGGTCCGTCGCGTGGGAGCGAATCCGGCCCGACCCGCTCTCCTCCCTCTCGTCGCTCAGCGTCGTCGGACGCGAGCGACCGGGAAGCCTGCGCTTTCTTCCCACGGGCTCGACGCCGGGCGATCCGGCCGGCGTCGGCCCCGACGCCTGGCGGCTGGACGACCCCGCTCCCCGGAGCAAGTACGCGTCGGCCGAAGTCAAGGAAGTGGAATCGCTTCCGTACCAGCTGGCCGTCTTTCCGCGCGGCGATAGCCTTCTCGTGGTCGCCGCGTTCGAGCTCCCGGAGTCGGTGCGCGAAGGAAACGACGGGGAAGGGGGGGGCGAGCCCGTCGAGGCCGGCCTCTTCCTCATACCCGAAGGGTTGCCCGTGGGGGCCGAGCCCCCGCCCGGGAGCGTCCGGGACAGCGCCGGGCGCGTGGAGCGATTCGTCGCGCACCTCCCGACCGGGTCGTACATCCTGGGCCTCGAAGCGTGGAGCCCGGCGCGCGAGAAGGCGTGGCGGCATCGGCAGGATCTTCGGCCGGCGCCGCGCGTGGAGGGGGTCCCCTTCCTCTCCGGCATCCTGTTGCATCACGTGGCGGGCGATCTGCCCGGCGCGGCGGAAGAGGCGGCGGAGACCGTGTATCCGTCTGCCCGGACGGCGCGTGGAGAGCCGCTGGGGGTCTCCTGGGAGGTGTACGAGCTCGCCCCCCGGGAAGCGCTCTCCTTCCGGATCGCGGTGGAGCCGGAGTCCGGGGGGCGGCTCCGGCGGCTTGGGGAGTGGATCGGCCTGGTCGAGTCGCCGTCGTCGGTCGTGCTCGCCTGGACGGAGCCGGGGCCGGACGGCGGCGGCCGGCTGTTCCGTTCCGCGGAGCTCGACCTGGACGCAATGGAACCGGGACACTACATCCTTCACCTCGAGGTCGGCCTCCGAGGCCGCGACTCCCTGCGCACGACCCGCGCGTTCAAACTCCTGCCCTGAGACCGTCCCCGCCGTGACCCAGCCTCCGCTTCCGTTGACGCATCTCTCGGACTCCCCTAGGTTTGCGGGCTGTAGCGGGATCTAGGCGCCGACGCCGGCGCTCCAATACATTGCCGGGTTCCAGAAATCAATGGATGACACCTTCCGTCGCGGTCCGCTTCTCCTCCTGGCGGGCCGGGCGAACCGTCCACTCGCGGCCGAAATCGGAAAGCTTCTCGAAGAGCCCTCCGATGGCGTGACCATCTACGACTTCGCCGATGGCGAGATCTTCGTCCGGATCGACGAGAACGCGCGCGGCCGGGACGTCTTCATCGTCCAGCCGACGGTGGCGCCGGCGGACAACATCATGGAGCTCCTGCTCCTGATCGACGCCGCGAGGCGGGCGTCCGCCGCCCGCATCACCGCCGTCATCCCCTACTTCGGGTACGGCCGCCAGGATCGGAAGGACCAGCCGCGGGTGGCGATCGGGGCCAAGCTCGCCGCGAATCTCGTGACCGTCGCCGGGGCGGACCGGGTGCTCGGACTCGATTTTCATCAGCACCAGATCCAGGGCTTCTTCGACATCCCGGTGGACCACCTGTACGCCGCGCCCGTCCTCACGCAGTACTTCAAGGAAAAGCAGCTCGAGGACCTCGTGGTCGTGGCGCCGGACGTCGGCTCCGCCAAGATGGCCCGCGGCTTCGCGAAGCGCCTCGAGGCGTCCTTCGCAATCATCGACAAGCGGCGCCCCGCGCCCAATGTGGCCGAGGTGCTGAACGTCGTTGGGGACGTCGAGGGCAAGACGTGCCTCATCGCCGACGACATGGTGGACACCGGGGGAACGATGGCGCTGGCGGTGCACGCGCTTCGAAAGCGGGGCGCGAAGGCCGTCTACGCCTGCGCGACGCACGCCCTCCTGTCCGGGGACGCGGTGGCGAAGCTGTCGGCATCGCCGCTCGAGGAGCTCGTGGTCACGAACTCCATCCAGATCCCCGAGGAGCGCCGCTTCGAGCAGCTGCGCATTCTATCGGTGGCGGACCTGCTCGCACGGGCGATTCGGTATATTCACTCGAACGCCTCGGTGAGCCAGCTGTTCGAGATCAAGGACGACGGGGAAGGCGAGGAATAGGACACGGCGCTTCCGCGCCGAATCCATACACGGGCCCACGAGGGCCCCTCAGGAAACGAGCAAGGTGAGAAGATGAGCATCACGGCCACTTTGAAGGCAGAGCGCCGGGATACGACGGGGAAGGGCGCGGCTCGCAAGCTGCGCTCCGCCGGCAGGATTCCGGCCATCGTCTACGGGCACGAGATGGAGCCCGTCCGGGTGACAGTCGACCAGCAGGAGACCGAGTACCTGTTCGGCGCCATTTCGGTGGAGAACACGATCATCGACCTGACGATCGATTCGGAGAAGGAGCCGGTCCGGACGCTTGTGCGCGAGATCCAGACGCACGCGTACCGCCCGACGATCCTCCACGTCGACTTTCTCCGCATTCAGGCGGGCGTG
>JBBDIW010000093.1:6581-11038 GCA_040880165.1 Gemmatimonadota bacterium
CGCGTACCGCCCGACGATCCTCCACGTCGACTTTCTCCGCATTCAGGCGGGCGTGGCAGTCGAGCTGGACATTCCGGTGCACCTGGAGGGAACGGCGGTCGGAGTGAAGGACGGCGGAGGCGTCATGGACCACGTGGTGCACGAGGTTCCCGTGCGCTGCATTCCGTCGCTCATTCCGGAGGTCTTCCACCTGGACGTCACCGCGCTCGAGATCGGGGATACGCTCCACGTATCGGATATCCCGCTCGAGGAAGGCGTGCAGATCATGATGGACGATGCGCGCACGATCTGCGCCGTGGTGGCGCCGAGGCTCGTCGAGGTCGACGAGGAGGAAGAGGGCGAGGAGGTCGAAGTCGCGCTGGTCGGTGAGGAAGGAGAGGCCGAGGCCCAGGACGAGGGCGAGGGCGAAGACACCGAGTAGGGCGTTGACCGGCGCGCCGAAGGAGACCCGGGCCGCATCGTGAAGGCCATCATGGGCCTGGGAAATCCGGGACCGAAGTACGACGCCACCCGGCACAACGTGGGGTGGTGGGTCCTCGACCGGCTCGCGTACGACTGGAACTTCGGCACCTTCGAGAAGGCGGGCCCCGCGCTCGTCAGCGAGGGGGTGGCGGCGGGCGTGCGCGTGCGGTTGATGAAGCCGATGACCTACATGAACAGGAGCGGCGCCGCGCTGGCGGCGCTCGGGGAGAAGCCCGGGTTCGACTTCGAGCGGGATCTTCTCGTGGTCGTGGACGACGCGGCGATGGAGGTGGGCCGCATCCGCTTCCGCCCCTCGGGAAGCGCGGGAGGGCACAACGGCCTGAAGTCGATCGCCGCGGTCCTGGGAGGAAACGACTTCCAGCGCCTCCGGATCGGCGTCGGGAAGAAGCCCTCCGGGGTGGAACTGGCCGACTGGGTCCTGTCGGAGATGTCCGAAGGCGACGAGCAGGTGGTGGTCGACCTGCTCCCGGGCATCACGGAGGCGATGGAGGTCTGGCTGGACGAGGGAATCGAGGCTGCAATGAACCGCTTCAACCGCTGACGGCCGAAGCGGGCCGTCGGATTGTCAGAGAAACCTCAGACGAGGAAAGACGCTGCGCATGAATTTCGTGACGTTGACCAACGGATCCTGGATCCTGGCGCTCATCGGCCTCGCGGTCGCACTCGGCATTTACGCATACGTCAAGAAGCAGCCTTCGGGCAACGACGTCATGCGCGACCTCGAGGCTCAGATCCACGACGGCGCGATGGCCTTCCTGAGGCGGGAGTACACCGTGCTCGCCGTCTTCGTCGCCATCGTGACGGGACTGCTCTTCTGGGCGATCGGGCGTGACACCGCCATCGCCTACGTGGTCGGCGCGCTGAGCTCGGTGACGGCCGGCTTCATCGGCATGAAGGCGGCCACGCGCGCGAACGTGCGAACGTCCGCGGCGGCCAACACCGAGGGGCAGGGCAAGGCGCTCCGGATCGCCTTCTTCGGCGGCTCCGTGATGGGTCTCGCGGTCGCCTCCCTGGGGCTTCTCGGGATCGGAATCTTCTACTGGGTCTTCGCGGCGGGCGCGGTCGCGGGGAGCCCCGAGCTTCCGCACTTCGCCGAAGTCATCTCCGGATTCGCCATGGGTGCCAGCTCCATCGCGCTCTTCGCGCGTGTCGGGGGCGGCATCTTCACCAAGGCGGCCGACGTCGGCGCCGACCTGGTCGGGAAGGTCGAAGCCGGCATCCCGGAAGATGACCCCCGGAACCCGGCCACGATTGCGGACAACGTGGGGGACAACGTGGGCGACGTCGCCGGAATGGGCGCCGACATCTTCGAGTCGTACGTCGGCTCGATGGTCGCCACGATCGCCATCGGTGCGACCTCCGCCGCGCTGGCGGCCAACGTCGTCGAAGCCGTCGCCCTCCCGATCATCACGGTGATGGTGGGGCTGGTCGCCTCCCTCGTCGCCATCGGGATGATGAAGGTCTTCGAGAAGTCGGACCCGGCGGGCGCTCTTCGCAACGTGACCTTCATCGCGGCCGGTCTCTTCCTCGTCGCCATGTACTTCATCATCCGGTCGCTGAACTTCGAGATGATGGACACCGCGCTGGGACGGACCTATCCGGCGACGGGGCCCTTCTGGGCGCTCCTGGCCGGAACCCTGGTCGGCATCCTGATCGGCCTCGCCACCGAGTACTACACTTCGGCCGCACCGGTCCGGAAGATCGCGCAGGCATCCGAAACAGGCTCCGCGACGAACATCATCACGGGTCTCGCCGTCGGAATGGAATCCACCGTCGTGCCGATGCTCCTCATCGCCGGCGCGATCTTCGTGTCCTTCTTCTTCGCGGGCCTCTACGGGATCGGGATCGCCGCGGTCGGCATGCTCGCCACCGTCGGGGTCACGATGTCCGTGGACGCCTACGGACCGGTCGCGGACAACGCGGGCGGGATCAGCGAGATGAGTGGCCTGGGGCCGGAGACGCGCAAGATCACGGACTCGCTCGACGCGATCGGGAACACCACGGCCGCGATCGGGAAGGGATTCGCGATCGGTTCCGCGGCGCTGACGGCGCTCGCGCTCTTCTCGGCGTACTCGTCGGCGGTCGGGCTGGACGCGACGGGAATCAACCTGGTGAACCCGCTCGTCGTGATCGGGCTCTTCCTGGGCGGCACGCTGCCCTTCCTGGTGGCCGCCCTCACGATGACGGCCGTGGGACGTGCCGCTGCCGGAATGGTGGACGAGGTGCGCCGCCAGTTCCGCGAAATTCCGGGGCTCATGGAGGGCACGGCGAAGCCGGATTCGGCCCGCTGCGTGGACATTTCCACGAAGGCGGCGCTGCGCGAGATGATCCTGCCGGGGGTGATCGCGGTCTCCGCGCCCATCCTCGTGGGCTGGCTCCTGGGGGTGGAGGCACTGGGCGGGCTTCTGGCTGGCGCCACCGTCACCGGGGTCCTGATGGCACTCTTCATGGCCAACGCCGGCGGCGCGTGGGACAACGCGAAGAAGATGATCGAGGGTGGAGCGCATGGCGGCAAGGGCTCCGAGCCGCACAAGGCGGCGGTGGTCGGCGACACCGTGGGCGACCCGTTCAAGGACACGTCCGGCCCGTCACTCAACATCCTCATCAAGCTGATGAGCGTCGTCGCGCTCGTCATGGCGCCCTGGTTCGTCCGAATCCACGATCTGGATGTCGCACCGGGCGCCGCCTGGATCCTTGACATGGTTCAGCGCGTTTTCGGATGACGCTGGCGCGCGTGTAATGGAGACGCGGCCTCTCCCCCCCTCGGGGGAGGGGCCGTTTTTCGGCCGATCGGTCGGAGGAAGCCTCGAATCGCATGGGGGAAGCCGTGAAGAAGCCCACACTGGAAAACGCGCTCGCGTTCGCAGCCGATCTCATCCGCATTCCGTCCCTTCCGGGTGAAGAGGAAGCGCTGGGGCGCCGGGTCGTCGAAGAGATGGAGGCGCTCGGCTTCGATCGGATCCGGGTCGACGCGCTGGGCTCCGTGATCGGCGTCATCCCCGGCCGCGGAGAGGCCCCGCCGGTCATGGTCAACGCGCATCTGGACATGGTCGCCGCGGGCGACCCCGCGGAATGGGAGTACCCCCCCTTCGAAGGTGTCGTTGCCGACGGCTGCCTGCACGGAAGGGGCGCGATGGACATCAAGGGTCCGCTGGGGCTCCAGACCTACGCCGCCGCGGCGCTCCGCGGGCAGGCAGCGGGGGATATCATCGTCGCGCACACGGTCTTCGAGGAGCGCGGCGGATGGGGAATGGCGCACCTGCTGGAATCGAAGGAAGTGGCGCCCGCGGCCGTGATCATCGGCGAGGCGACGCACGGGGACATCGCCCTCGGCCATCGCGGGCGCGCCGAGGTCGAGGTGGTCCTGCAGGGCGTCGCGGGTCACGCCAGCGCGCCCGGGCGGGCATCCAACGCGCTCGACCTCCTTCCCGGTGCGCTGGAGGGGATTCACGCGCTGAGCCTTCGCCAGGAGGAGGATGAGACGCTCGGCGCGGCCACCCTGGTGGCCACGGCCGTGGACGTCCTGCCGGAAAGCCGGAACGTGATTCCCGACCGTGTGACCGTCACGATCGACTGGCGCGTTCTTCCGGGGGATCGCGAAGAGACGCTGCTTCCGCGGGTGGAGGACGCCCTGGCCCGCGCGTTCGCCGCCCGTCCGGAGGGCATCCCCGAGGGGGCGAGCTGGCAGGTCCGGATGGGACGGGCCGTGCAGCGGAGCTACACGGGCGAGTCTGCGGAGCGCAAGCTCCTCACGCCCGGCTTTCTCATGAGCCCCGACCACCCGGTGACCCGCGCCGCGGCTCTCGCGGTGGGGCGGCGGGACGGACCGGGGCCGGCGCTCACACGCCCCTGGGGCTTTGCGACCGACGGCGGGTGGAGCTGCGGCGTCCAGGGCATCCCGACCGTGGGCTTCGCACCGGGCGAAGAGCGCTTCGCCCACACGAATCGGGAGCGCCTGGACATCGAGGAGGCGC
>JBBDIW010000093.1:11138-12948 GCA_040880165.1 Gemmatimonadota bacterium
GGCGAAGAGCGCTTCGCCCACACGAATCGGGAGCGCCTGGACATCGAGGAGGCGCGCTGGGCTTTCAGTCGCTATCCCGCGTTGATCCAGGCCGTGCAGCAGGCGGTCCAGCAGACGGCGTGATCGCTCCGCGGCTGCGACGTCACTCCACCACGCGTTCGCCGCCGAACCCGCACTCGATCCAGGAAGGAAGCGGTCCCCCTTGTCGGTTCCGCAGGCGGGCGACCAGGTCGTCCACGCCGAGCGCCGCAGCCCACTCCGTCGTTTCGCTCCAGAGGGCTTCTGCCGCCGTGCACCCTCCCTCCCGGAACGCCGCTTCCAGCGTCAATGATGCCACGTCCATCGCGCCGATGCGCCTGCGCGAGGTCGCCCGGCCCGCCAGCACCGGACGGAGATCGCCCAGCACTCCCTTCGCGAGCTCCGTATGCCCCACCTCGATGAGGCGGGCCGCGATCCGGATCTGATCGACGGAATCGGTGCGTCCTGGATCGACCCGATCGGCGAGTTCCTGACTGCCCAGCTCCCCCGCGTGATGGCGCACGAGGCTTTCGACGGCGTCCAGCCGGGGCGCCCCCGGGTTCCAGCGGCGGAGCACGGCGAAATGAGCCGAAACCGCCTCCCGGTCACCGGCTTCCGCCCCGTCCACGATCTGGTGGAGTCGCCGGTTCAGCTCCCACGGCGGGGCCCCGCCCCTGGTTTCCATCCTCACCCCTGCGCCGGCGGTCGCCAGGAGCAGAAGCGTGACGGAGAGGATGGCCGCGTCGAGCGCGCGGATGCGCCGGACGCCCACGCCGCCGCCCCCGTCCTCGCGTTCCGCGTAGCCCGAGGAAGCGACGAGCACTGCGCCGGCGATCGCGAGAAAGGTGAGGAGGATTGGATAGTTCCAGTCGAAATCGATGACGGCGTGCCCGAGGAGGAGCGTCGCGACCCCTGCGGCCGCGACCTCTGAATCCAGCGACCCCGGCCGCCGCATCGTGCGCAGGACGAGCAGGGAGAGCCCCAGCATGACGAGCAGGACGCCGCCGCCGCCGAGCAGCCCTCGCTCGGCCAGCGATTCGAGCGGCTCGTTGTGGGCGGAAGAGGTGAGGCCGGTGCCGTCCGGAAAGTGGGGGATGACGGACCAGCGGTACGACCCGGGACCGGTGCCGGTCAGGGGAGCCTGTGCCGCCATGCCCGCCGCCCCGCGCCAGTAAGCGAACCGGGCTCCGGCGTTGAGACCCGCATCGGCAGAACGCGAAAGGACCGGCTGGTCTCGCAGCCCCACGCCGGCGTAGGTGGCGCTCAGCCCCGCGATTCCGGCGACGGTGAACACTGCGCTCGCTGCGGCGGTCACGAAGACCGCGCGAGCCGGACGTCTCCGCAGTCCCGCGACGAGCACCACGCCGACGGCCGCCAGGGTCATCAGGACGGCACCGCGCGAGCCGGAAAGCCACGCCCCCGAAAGCCCGGCCGCGGAGAGCAGGATCGCGAGAACCCGCACCGGACCCGCCCGCACCAGCGCCACGCCCAGCGCGCCCACCCCCAGGGCACCCATCAGCGCGCCCGACTGGTTGTGCCATGCCAGCGCCATCCATGCCGGCTCGCCCTGGTGGTTGCTTCCACCGCCGTACCAGACCATGCCGGCCCAGTACCATGCCCGCGATGCACCGAGCGCGAAGAGGAGGAGGACCGCGATCCTCCCGAGAGCGGATCGCAGCAGCTGCAGGGTGGCGAGGAAGATCGGAAGCGCCAGCGCGGCGGTCGCGACCGGCAGGACCCACCCCGCGCGGACCTGTGCGAAGGCCAGCGCGACGAGAGGACCGGCGACCCA
>JBBDIW010000093.1:13048-15055 GCA_040880165.1 Gemmatimonadota bacterium
GACTTGTCCACGCCGCTCGCGCTCATCCAGAAGCGCTTCTCGTCCAGCCGGGCGCTGATGTTGCCGTAGCTCAGCCCGCCGAGTCCGTAGAGCCGCTTGATGTGCTTGACGTCCCGCGCCGGCAGGATCTCGTCCATGGGGAAGGGCGTGGGGAGCAGGTCCAGCGAATCGAGTTTCTCGCCCGCGCGGCGGATGGAATCGGTGATGTCGTCTCCCTCCCAGAGCGCCTCGGGCAGGTCCTTGTCGTACACGTTGTTGATGACCAGCCGTGACGTGGCCAGCGGCTCGATGCGGGCGTACACCCGCTCGAAGTACGACGTGGAGTCCGACGTGCCGTTCACCACGTAGTGGCCCTGCTCCGGCGTGATGAAATGGGCTGCCGGGTTGTCGGATTCTCCGCCCACGACCCCGATGAAGAGGTTGGACAGCGACCGGATGAGCAGCGGATACCCTTCCGGAATCGCGTTCTCGAACGGCGGCGGAACCTCGGACACCGAGACCAGGAAGATGGCCTGCGCACGCCTGCGGTACGGGCGCGGTCGATCGTGCGGAAAGAAGTTCACGACCAGGGCCGCCTCGTCGGCATCGTCGACCCAGGCATGGCCGCGCGCCTCCATGACCGTCTTCAGTCCGTTGGCGAACCAGCGGAACTGCTCGTCTTCGTGATGCCCGGCAAAAGAGAAATCCATAGGTCTTCCTGACGGTATATCGAGTGAGATCGCTCCGAGTGTCGCGCGCGTGCAACGCAGGACGAGTCAAAGTCGATGGATCGGGTGGGTTAGGCAAGGTCTGGGCGCCTCCCGCGGGGTCCCGCCGCCTTTGACGCGTGGAGGACGCTCGGGTATCTTTCGGCCGCGGCGCGCCTCCCGGGGGGCGCGCATTTTTTACGTCTGTGCAAGTTGAATGCGAGATCATGCTCAAAGTCGGAATCGTCGGACTCCCGAACGTCGGAAAGTCGTCCCTCTTCAATGCGCTCACCGCCGCGGGTGCGGCATCCGCCAACTATCCGTTCTGCACGGTCGAGCCGAACGTGGGAACGGTGGAGGTTCCGGATGACCGTCTCGACGACATTCACCGCCTGATCGGCTCGCAGGCCCGGATGCCCACCTTCATCCAGTTCGTGGACATCGCGGGACTCGTGAAGGGCGCGTCGGAAGGGGAGGGGCTCGGCAACCAGTTTCTCGGCCAGATCCGTGAAGTGGACGCGATCGCCCACGTGCTCCGTTGCTTCGACAACCCGGACGTCACGCACGTGCTGGGGGACATCGATCCGGTGCGCGACCGCGAGATCGTGGACATCGAACTGACCCTGGCAGACCTCGGAACGGTGGAGCGCCGGTTGGAGCGGGTGACGAAGAAGGCCCGTTCGGGCGAAAAGGAGGCGGCCCGCGAAGTCGCCGTCCTCCAGAAGCTGCAGGCGGGACTCTCGGAGGGGAAGGTCATCCGTTCGCTCAAGCTCTCCCCGGAGGAATGGGAGCTCGTGCGCAGCTTTCACCTGCTCACGTCGAAGCCGGTGCTCTACGTCGCCAACGTCTCCGAGTCGGACCTTCCGTCCGGCGAGAACGCGCTGACCGCACGGGTGCGCGAGTCGCTGGCCGGAGAGGAGAACGCGCGGGTGGTCACGGTCTGTTCGGCCATCGAGGCCGAACTTTCGGAACTGGACCCGGAGGCGAAGGGGGAGTTCCTGACAGAACTGGGGCTGGAGGAGACGGGCCTCCGCCGGATGATCCGGGCGGCGTACGAGCTGCTCGGACTCCTCACCTTCTTCACCGCGGGAGAAAAGGAATCCAGGGCGTGGACCGTGCGTCAGGGCGCCCACGCCTCCGAGGCCGCGGGAACGATCCATTCGGACTTCGAGCGCGGCTTCATCCGCGCGGAGACGGTCGGGTACGAGGAGTTCCGGCACATCGGCTCGCTCAAGCTGGCACGCGAGCAGGGCCGCATCCGCTCCGAGGGGAAGGAGTACGCGGTGCAGGACGGCGACATCATGCTCTTCCGCTTCAACGT
>JBBDIW010000094.1:0-2439 GCA_040880165.1 Gemmatimonadota bacterium
TCGAGCGGGTGCGGCGGGATTTCGTCGCGAACGCGTCGCACGAGCTGAAGACGCCCCTCACCGCCGTGCGCGGCTTCGCGGAGGCGCTCCTGGAGGAGGAGCCCCCCGAGGCGCTCCGGCGGCAGTTCCTCGGCTCGATCCGGGACAACACGCTCCGGCTCCAGCACCTCGTGGATGACCTGCTCGACCTGTCCCGCCTGGAATCCGGCGCCTGGAGCCCGGAGCGCGAAGAGCTCTCGGTGGCCGACGTGGCGACGGAGGTGTGGGAGGAGCTTCCGGACGAGCCGAAGCGGCGCTCCATCCGGTTCGAGGTCGCCGGCGACGCGGAGCTCGAAGCGGACCGGCGCGCCCTGTCGCAGATCTTCCGGAATCTCTTCGAGAACGCGGTGCGCCACACGGAAGAGGGGGGGCGCGTCGGGGTGGAGATCCGCGAGCGCGGGGGGCGGATCCGCGTCGCCGTCTCCGACGACGGGAGCGGCATTCCGTCCAGCGCGCTGCCGCGCGTCTTCGAGCGCTTCTTTCGGGCCGACCCCGCGCGGGACCGGGGCGCGGGAGGCAGCGGGCTGGGGCTCGCCATCGTCCGGCACCTCGTCTCGACGATGGGGGGCAGCGTACGCGCCGAGAGCGTGCTGGGGGAGGGCACCACGATCCGCTTCGCGTTTCCGCGGGATCCGTCGCGGTGACGTTCCGCGGCGCGGCGCCGGCTTCCATGCGCGGCGGGAGACGGGGGCCAACGTGCGAAAACGACCGATCGCTGCGATATTTGCGGAATGACGGGCGGGAGGCGGGCGGATCGGCGCGAGCGGCGTCCCGATGCCTGCCGGGCATTCCATCACCCATCCATCACCCAAGGGAGAAGGCATGGTCCCCGACCGGCCCAGAAGACGTTTCCACGAACAGCTCGATCTTCTTCAGAACCGGCTTCTCGAGATGGCGGGACAGACGGAGGAGCTGGTCGCCATCGCGCTGGACGGCGTCGTCGCGCGCGATGCTTCGATCACCGGGCAGGTCATCGAACGGGACGACGTGATCGACGAGATGGAAATCGAGATCGACGAGCTCGCGCTGGAGCTGCTCGCGCTCCAGCAGCCCATGGCCGTGGATCTGCGCCAGATCATCACGACGCTCAAGGTCTCGAACGACCTGGAGCGCGTGGGCGACCACGCGGTGAACATCGCCCGGGCCACGCTGCGACTCGCGGACGCCCAGCCCCTGCCCGAGCTTCCCGAAGTGGCGGAGATATCCGGCATCGCCCGGCGCATGCTGGCCGACTCGCTCGGCGCATATACGGGGCGGGATCCGGAGCTGGCCCGCGACGTGTGCGAGCGCGACGACCGCGTGGACAACCTGCGTCGTTCGCTCTACCGCATCCTCGTCTCGCACATGCTGGAGGAGCCGCGCCGGATCACGGCCGCCCTCGAGTACCTCCTGGTGGCGCAGAACATCGAACGCATCGCCGATCTGTCCACCAATATCTCCGAGGACGTGGTGTTTCTCGTCGAGGGCCGGACGATCAAGCACAACGTCGAAGCCCGCGAGAGCGATGTCGAATAGCTGGGACAAGGAGATCGACCCGGCCCCGATCGCCCCCCTGACCGCGCGGCAGACGGAGGAGGTGGAGGACGCCGTCGAGCAGCTGCTCGAGGAGGTGGGCATCGAGACGGAGCCGCGCCCCCTGCTCGCGGTGGGAGGGCTGCGCGGGCGCGGCGCGATCGTCACGGGCGCGTCGCGCGGAATCGGGCGGGCGGTCGCGCTCGAGCTGGCGCGGCACGGCGTGAGCATCGCCTTCAACTACATCGAATCCGGGGGCACGGTGGATCGGGAGGAAGCCGAGACCGTGGCGGCAGAGTTGCGGGAGATGGAGGTGAACGTCTTCTGCCGGCGCTGCGACGTGCGCGACCCCGACGCCGTGCGCGCCTTCGTGACGGAAGCGCACGAGGAGCTGGGGCCGCTCCACATCCTGGTGAACAACGCCGGGATCGGCCGCGACAGCCCGCTCTGGCGGATGTCGGACGAGGAGTGGAAGGCGGTCGTCCAGACCAACCTCTCCGGGACGTTCTACTTCATCCGCGCCGTGGCCCCCCTGTTTCGCGCTCAGGAGTACGGCAAGATCGTGAACATCTCTTCCGTGCACGGGGTGCGGAGCGAATTCGGGCTCGCCAACTACTCCGCATCCAAGGCCGGAATCATCGGGCTGACGCAGAGCGCCGCGGTCGAGCTGGGTCGCTCGAACGTCAACGTGAACGCCGTCGCTCCCGGCTACATTCGTACGACGCGTCTCACCGAGCGCGTCCCGGCCGAGATCCTCGACCGCGCCCGCGAGCGCAGCGTGCTCGGTCGTCTGGGCGATCCGCAGGACGTCGCCGGCGTGGTCCTCTTCCTCTGCTCCGAAGCCGCGAGGCACATCACCGGTGCCGTGATCCCCATCGACGGCGGCTA
>JBBDIW010000095.1:0-2408 GCA_040880165.1 Gemmatimonadota bacterium
CAACAAGGAGACGATCACGGCCTACGGCGTGCGGTGCGACGACTACTTCGGCCTGAAGGGCGTGGCCCACCGTGCCGCCTGCGTCGTGGACCGGCACGGCCGCATCGCCTGGTTCTGGATGGACGAGGATTCGTCGAAGCTCCCGGACTTCGAGGCGCTGAAGGAGGCCGTCAGGAAGGCGTCCGCGCTCTGACGTTCCGCGCGGGAGCCTCCGCCGGGGGTTCTCCGGCGGGCGTGGCGCTCCCGGCCGCTGCGTCCCGTTGCGTTCGCCCTGCCGCGCGCCTGCCGTGGCGCGTCGGGGCGTTGTCCCCCATTATGCGGGCCGCGCTCCCTCTCCGGTTCCCCGGGTGAGAGCGCGACCATCGCATCCCGCCCGCATGGCCCGCCCCCTGCGTCCGTTCGACCGCGTCCCCCCGGAGGGGCGCCCCAGGGAGTTCGCACCGTATGGACTGCACGCGCACGGTGACACGGATCGAGGGGGCGTCCGCCCGCCTTCTGTCTTCGGCCGCCGCGCGGCTTCCGAGGCCGGCCGCCGCGCCCGGGTCGGGCGCCCTCGCCGCGCTCTTCCTGGCCGCCGGCTTTCCGGTCGCGGGCGCCGCCCAGGCTCCGGGGCCGGGCGCGGTTCCCGAAGTCCCTGCGCCCGCCGAGGTCCGCGGGCTGGTGCCCGACCCGCCCCGCGGAGGGTCCGCCATCGCCCGCGCCACGCGGATCCACACCGCGCCGGTCATCGACGGCGTGCTGGACGAGGCTTTCTGGGCAACGCTCGAGCCGATCACCGACTTCGTGCAGCGAGACCCGGTGGACGGAGGCTATCCATCCGAGCGCACCGAGGTCCGGATCGCTTACGACGACGAGAATCTGTACTTCGGCTTCATGCTCCACGACTCCAATCCGGGCGAGATCCGCCGGAGCATCCTCCAGCGCGGCGGCATGATCGGGCTGGACGACCACATCGTCATCGGGCTCGACACGTACAAGGACCGCCGAAACGGCTACATCTTCGAGATGAACTCCTTCGGGACGCAGGACGACGCCATCTACACCGACGAATCGATCCAGGACTGGAACTGGGACGGCGTCTATCGGAGCGAGGCGCGCGTCACGGACGAAGGGTGGGTGCTCGAGGTGGCCATTCCCTTCACCACCATCCGCTTTCCCAGGGCGGACGTGCTCGAGATGGGGCTCCTCTTCTACCGCTCGATCCGGAGGAAGAACGAGACCGTCTTCTGGCCGCACCTCCCCCAGACGTATCGGGGGCGCTACGCCCAGTCGTCCCAGTACGGAACGCTGGTCGGGCTGGAAGGCGTCGTGCCCGGGCGGAATCTGCAACTCAAGCCCTTTCTCCTCGCGGGATCCCAGAAGGCCGGAATCGACACGCCCGCGAACGGGGTGCGGGACGTGGGGCTGGATCTCAAGTACAGCGTGACGTCGTCGCTCACGCTCGATCTGACCTGGAACACGGACTTCGCGCAGGTCGAGGCGGACAACGTGCAGGTGAACCTCGATCGCTTCTCGCTCTTCTTCCCGGAAAAGCGGGAGTTCTTCCTCGAGCGCTCGGGGCTCTTCGACTTCGGCGAGCCCGGAAACACGCAGGTCTTCTTCTCCCGCCGGATCGGGCTGGAGAACCCCGTCGTCGGCGGAGGCCGTCTTACCGGCCAGGTGGGGCGCTTTCACGTGGGGTTCCTGAACCTCCAGACGGGGAGCGATGGCGTCGACGGAGGCGAGGCGGGGGCGAACAACGCGGTCGCCCGTGTACGCGCGGATCTGGGGCCGCGGACGTCGGTCGGCGGGCTCTGGACGGACCTCCGCAACGCGAACGTGAGCAGCCAGGCGGCCGGCGCGGACGCGCAGTTCCGCTTCCTGGGAAGCAGCAGCTTCGACCTCTGGGCCGCGCGCATCTGGGACGCCCGGGTGGACGAAGTTGCCGCTCCGGGCCCGGCGGGACCGGCCGCGGGCATGGGGGCGGGGGCCGCGAGCCTGCTTCTGCGCAACGCCACGTACAGCGCCCGGCTGGGCTACACGAACATCGGGCGGGACTTCCTTCCGGCGCTGGGCTTCGTCCGCCGTCGCGACCAGGTGCGCAGGGAGGGGCAGCTGGCCTTCACTCCGCGCTTCGAGTCGAGCGCCTGGGCGCGTCAGCTCACCCTCCAGCTGACGGGCCGGGAGGTCGGCGGGCAGGACGGAGTTCACCAGTCGGGCTACCACGCGGTCGAGACCCGGATGAGCTTCGAGACGGGCGAGAACGCGGGGACCACCTACAGCCGGAGCTTCGAGCGGCTCGCGCTTCCCTTCCAGATCCGTCCCGGAACCGTGGTTCCGACGGGCGACTACACCTTCTCCACCTTCTCCGCCAACGCGAGCACGAACCGCAGCCGGCGTTTCTCCGGCAACGCCAGCGCCTCGGCCGG
>JBBDIW010000096.1:0-2972 GCA_040880165.1 Gemmatimonadota bacterium
ACGACGAAGGTGGGCTTTCCCGCGTCCTCCCGGAAGGTCGTGGCGTGGACGATCTTGAGGGGGCGGTGCGGATCGCCCGGCGCGTCGTAGTTCCGCAGCCCAGCCAGGAATGCGCTGTCGTAGACGAGTTCCGCCGCGACGCGATGGTCGGGGTGTCGCCCTCGGGTCCAGTGGGTCACGACGATGCGCGGGCGCAGCTCCCGGATCAGCGCGACGACGACCCGACGCGTCGCGTCGGTGTTGTGGAGTCCGGAATCCGCGAGCCCCGCGTTGCGGCGCACCGCGAGTCCCATGACGTCCGCGGCGCGCGCGGCTTCCGCGTCCCTCAGCTCCGCCGTTCCCGCGCTCCCCCGTTCTCCGCGCGTCAGGTCCACCACCCCTGTGCGCTCGCCCGTCTCCGCGCTCCGGATGAGCGCGCCTCCCGCCAGGAGCTCCGCGTCATCGGGGTGCGCCATGATCGCGAGTACGTCCAGCGGATCGTTCATTCGTACCTCAGTGCGTCGACGGGCTCCATCCGCGACCCGCGGTAGGCGGGAATGAGCCCGAAGAGGATCCCCGTCAGAATTGCCATTCCGAGCGCCGCGGCCACGGACCATAGCGGGATCGACGCGGGGATGGGCGTGAGGCTCGCCACAATCGTCGCGAGAGCGGAGCCCCCGAGCAGCCCGATCGCGCCACCGATCAGGGTGAGCACGGCCGCTTCCACCAGGAACTGCCAGAGGATCTCCTGCTTCGTCGCCCCCAGCGCCTTGCGCACTCCGATCTCGCGCGTGCGCTCGGTCACCGAGATCATCATGATTCCCACGACGCCGACCCCTCCGACGAGGAGTCCCACCGAGGAGAGTGCGAGCATGATGACGAAGAAGACGGCGGTGAAGCGGTCGAAGATCTCGACGAGCTGGTCGGACCGGATGATGGCGAAGGTGTTGTCGTCGCTGGGTCCGAGCCCCCGCATCGCGCGCATCGTGCCGATGACCTGGTCCTGCGTCTCCTCGCGGGTGTAGCCGGCGGCGGGGACCACGACCACTTCGAGGAACTCGTCGGACGCCTTGAGACGCCGCGTCGCGGCCGTGTGGGGGAAGATCGCGAAGTGCCGCGCGGCGGCCGCGAAGATGTTGTCGCCGGGGTCGAAGACGCCGACGACCTGGAAGTGGTCGGTCTCGCCCCGCTGCATGACCTGGACGCGCTTGCCGATGGGGTCGCGCTGTCCGAAGAGCTCTTCGGCGAGGGGCACGGAGAGCACGACCACCGGACGCCCCTGCTCGATCTCGACCGGAACGAAGCTGCGCCCCGCCACGATCTCGCCGGTGGTGTGCGTCGGCCAGCCCAGCGAGGCGGCGCTGGACTGGACGTTGGTCACCCGCTGTCCCTCGAAGTTCATCTGGCTCTGGAAGCCGAAGTTGATCTCCGCCGCGCGGACGGCCGGGAGCCGTCGCACCCGTTCGACTTCGGTCACGGTGATCTTCCGCGTGTTCCACCACGGCGGCCGCTGGCTCCCGTCGTTCACGAGGCGGACCTCGGAAAGGTCGAAGCGCGTGATGAACAGGTTTTCTGGACCTGCGGCCTCGAACCCCTCGATCACGTTGCTGCGGATTCCCGTGACGAGCGCCGCCATGAGCACCACGACGCCGACCCCGATGGCCACGCCGAGGATGGTGAGGCTGGACCGGATCCGGTTCGCATTGAGGGCCTCCCATGCGATCCTGAGCCCCTCGGCGAGTGCGTGCAGCTTACTCATGGCGCAGGGCGTCCACGGGGTCGAGCTTCGAGGCCCGCCAGGCGGGGTAGACGCCGGCGATGATCCCCACGATGAGTCCGAGCGAGATGCCGAGCACGATCCACTTCACGGCCACCGCCGCGGGAAGGGGCGTGAGCAGTCGCACGAGCGAGGCCAGCGTTACGCCGATTCCCACCCCGACGAGAGCCCCCACCCCCGACAGCGTCGCGGACTCGATGAGGAACTGCGAGAGGATGTCCTTTCGCTTCGCCCCCAGCGCCTTTCGCACGCCGATCTCGCGGGTTCGCTCCATCACGGAGACGAGCATGATGTTCATGATGACGATTCCGCCCACGACCAGCGAAATGGCCACGAGCATCGGGAGCGCGAGGAAGAGCATCCGCGAGATGTTGTCCCAGAAGGAGAGCGATTCGTCCGCCGTCTCCACCTCGAAGTTGTTCGGAGTGGCCGGGCGGAGGCCGCGGCGCGCGCGCATGACCGCTTCCGCCTCCCACATGATCTCGCGCAGCGCCTCGGGGCTCGCGGCCTGGATGATCACCTCGTTCACCACGCCGCGCGGGGCCGTGAAGCTGCGGACCGGGGAGAGCGCCGGAGCGATCACCCGGTTGTCCATCGACATGCCGAACAGAGAGCCCTGCTCCTCGAGCACGCCGACGACGCGGTAGGGAAAGCTGCGGATGCGCACCATCTGGCCCACGGGGTCCGTGTCCTCGAAGAGGAGGTCGGAGGTTCCCTTGCCCAGGATGACGACCGCGACGCCGCGGTCGGCCTCCTGCTGTGAAAAGACCCGGCCCCGCTCCACGTTCAGCGTCCGGATCTGGAAGATCTCGGGAGAGGCGCCCGAGATGCGGACGTTCTCCACCGCCCGGCCGCTCCCCCCGCGGACCTCGCCGCTCGTGCCGCTTTCGACCCCGATGCGGGCGCGGTGGGAGAGCCGCGCCCGCAGCGCATCGACGTCGTCGTTCGTGATCCGCGGCCTGCGCTGGTACTCCCGCCACGTCTCGCCCGTCGTGTTGATATTGACGGAAGGCGTCCGCCGCACCGTGACCGTGTTCACCCCGTAGATGGCGTTCGCGAAGTCGTTCCGGATGTACTGATCCATCCCCTCGACGACGCTCACGACCATGACGAGAAACATCACGCCGATGGTGACGCCCAGGAGGCTGAACACGCTCTTGAGCTTCTGCACCCAGATCTGGACCAGCGCGAGCCGGACCGCTTCCCAGACGTGCAT
>JBBDIW010000096.1:3072-14481 GCA_040880165.1 Gemmatimonadota bacterium
GCTTCTGCACCCAGATCTGGACCAGCGCGAGCCGGACCGCTTCCCAGACGTGCATTTCAGCGGGCGCCGGAGGGGCCGTGCATCATCGATTCTCGCCGCCCGCCGCTTCCATGCGGCGCACGGCGGTACCGTCTTCGAGCTCGCGGATCCGCTGATACGGTCCGCTGACGACGAGGTCGCCCTCCTCCAGCCCCGAGAGCACCTCGAAGTACTCCTCGCCTGTGATGCCGACCTCGACGGGCACGAAGGCGACAGTGCCGTCGCGCACCACGAAGACGCCCTCCTCCGTGCGATCGCGCTCGCGCCTGGCCGAGCTTCCCGAGGCGGCGCCGGTGTCCGCGGCCGTCCTCGCCGCGGGGGAAGCGCCGTCTCCGTCCGGCCCGGTCGCGGCCGTGTCCGACGGCGCGGGTCGGTCCCGCACCGCCAGGGCAATGATGGGAATGGACAGGGCGTCCGTCCTGCGGGCGGTGACGATGTCGGCGGTCGCGGAGAGATCCGGACGGAGCGTCACCTCCGGGTCGGACAGCGTCAGGATGACCTCGAAGTCGACAGCGGCCGCCTGCGCCCCCGTGGACGGCTGGCCGCTGGCTCGGATCGCGCTGTTTCCGATCTCCGTGACGAAGCCGGCGAAGTCGCGTCCTGGAAAGGCGTCCAGGCGGATGTTCGCGCTGTCGCCGATCGTGATCTCGGGAAGCGACGTCTCGTCCACCGCCATGACGGCCTCGATCACGGAGAGATCGCTGATCGTGAGCAGGAGGCTCCCCGGATTGTTCATCGTCCCGACGACCGCGGTTTCCCCTTCCTCGATGTTCAGGCGGGTCACCTTTCCCGAAATGGGGGCGACGATCGTCGTCTTCGACAGCTGGTCCCGGATCTCGTCGAGCGAGGCCTCCGCCTGCGCGACCGCGAAGCTGGCCGACGAGAGGTTCGCCTGCGCGATCTCCAGGCGGATCTCCGAATCCTCCACCTGCTGACGGCTCACGAGCGAAGCGTCGCGGCTCTGGAGACCGGTGACCCGGTCGTACTCGCGCTGTGCCTGGAGCACGTTCGCGCGCTGCTGGACGGCCTGTGCCTCTGCCTGGCTCAGCGCCGCCTGGGCGCGGGCGACGGAAGCCTGCAGCTGGCTGGGGTCCAGCCGGAGCAGGACCTGGCCCTGCACGACGTCCTCGCCTTCCTTCACGTTGACCGCGGTGACGCGGCCCATGACGTCCGAGCTGATGTCCACGGAGCGGCGCGCCCGGATGCTCCCGCTGGTCGTAACCGTGGCGGTGAGGTCCCTCCGCGCGACCTCCTCCATCCGCACCTCGACGCCCCGTTCCCTGGAGTTCGCGATGCTCATGGCGGTCGCGAGCGCGAGAACGAGCACGATGCCGAATCCAATGAAGAACTTCTTTTTTCGAGTCATCTCGATCCGTCCCGGCTGCTGCGTAGGGCGACTCCGACCACCGCTTCGAGGTCGGCCAGGGTCTCGTGATAGGTGTGCACGGATCCGATACGATCCCGGTCGGCCTGCGCCTTCAGGGTTTCGGCCTCGACGAGCTGGAGAAAGCTGGCGGATCCCACGGCGTACTGTTCTCGGGCGAGCCGCAGCTGGTCGTCGGCGACCGCGCTGTTCTGCTCCTCGATCTCCGCGGTTCGCCAGGCGGTCCGGACGGCGGAGAGACCGGCGGAGATCTCGGCCCGCAGCCCCAGTTCCTGCTCGCGGACGCGGTGCCGGACGTTCTCCTGCTCGACCCGCGCGCTCTGGAGCTGCCGGCTCCGGGAGAAGCCCGAAAAGAGGGGCAGGCTCACCGTCAGCGAAAGTTGCGGCGGCTGACCGGTGAAGTCGAACGGAAAGTAGCTGTTCCGATCCGAAATCCCCTGCCGGTCCGCGTCCGAGAGCTGGAGCAGACCGCAGTTCATGGGGGGAAGCGGATCCGCCAGGCGGGAATACAGGTCGTTCTGGAACTGACACTGCTGGATCTGAGCCTCGCTCTGTCCCTCGGCCTGCGCGATCAAGAAGCCCGTGCTGCTCGCCCGCTGCGTGAAGCCGCCGATGCCGGCCGACAGGGAGAGGGAGGGGAGGAAGCGGCTGCGCGCGGCCCGAACCGCGACGTCGTTCGCCCGCAGCGAGGCCCGCAGCGCGTCCAGCGCCGGGTTCCGCTCCAGGGCGAGCGCGACCAGCTCCTCTTCGGTCCACAGGGGCTCCGTCACCTCGAAGCGCGTCGTGAGACGGACGTCCGGGTCGGGGTCGAGCCCCATCCCGACGAGGAGACGGATCCGGGCGGTTCGACCGGCGTTCTCTGTCCGGAGCACGGTCACCCTCGCGCGGCCCACCGCGACTTCGGCCTGCTTCACGTCGAGCGGCGTGGCGGATCCCACCTCCAGCTGTCCCTCGGCGAGTCGGAGGTTGTACTCGGCCCGCTCGAGCTCCCGCCGTACCACGTTCAGCGCCTCGTCCTGACGCAGGACCTCGAGATACGTCTGGGTGATCTGCAGCGCGAGGTTGGCGCCCCCGGTCTCGATGCGGGCTTCCGTCGCCTCGCGTGCCGCCCGCGCCTGCCGGGGGGCGAGAAGGGTGCTCCCGCTCAGGGTGTACGACATTCCCAGACTGTAGCTCGACGAATAGTAGGACGGCTGGTTCCGGAAGCCGAGCTGTTCCGCCGTGAGGGTTCCGAAGCGCTGCTCGCCGGCCCCCTGCCATGCCATCCCGGAGGACGCGGACGCAGTGGGAAGCAGCCCACCGAGGGCGGACCGGACGTCCTGGCTGGCGAGCTCCTCGTCGTTCCGGGTGATCTGGAAGCCGGGATTGTTCGCGTGTGCGGTGGAGATGGCTTCCTCGAGCGACAGTTCCCGCGGCGCCTCCTGGGCTCCTGCGGGTGGCGGCGCGGCGAGCGCCGACGACAGGGCGAGCAGCAGCGCCACGCGGAGCGGCCACCTCGAGTGCCTCGGGGTGCGCAACTTCTCGGACGGACTTCCAGGCACGGAGCTTCTCCCGTGTTTCAACGATGATGGACTTCTGGGGGCTCGAGCGGTCCTACGGACACGCCTGAAGAAGGTTTCACCCCGCTCTGCGCTGCTTCGGCACGGCGTTCTCCCATCCGTACGGGGGCGGGCGACAAAATCTTCTGCCGGGGGTCGCGGGGTGTCCAGCGGTACGGCGGCCTGCGCGTACGGCGGAACGGGAAGCGGCGCAAGCCGGGCAAGGAAAGGGCCGGTTGCGACGGAAGCGGCGCCGCGGTCTCCGGCTCGGAGGGAGGGGATTGTCGCGTGCATCGGCCGCCGGAGGGTGCGGCGGCGCGGTACGTGATGCTCACCCCGGCGGTTCCTGGCGTTCGGCCCGATACCCGCTCCCCGGATCCGCGACACGCAGGACCCGGTGCTGATCGTCGATCCAGGCTTCGCGGATCTCTCCACCACCCTCGAGTCGCACATGGCGGGCCTGAAGGCTCTGCTCCCCGATGCGGATCGTGACGATTGCGGATTCGGTGACCCGCATCTCGAGCTGCCGACCCTCCCTCGGGATGATGACGGGAAAGCTCGTGGCGCCGCTCTCGAGTCGACGTCCCAGGAAGTAGAATTGGTGCGCGACGTCCCGATCGAGCAGGACGGTGCCGGCGCTTGCGCGGTACTCACGCTGTCGTTCCCCCGCTTCGGACACCACCGTGGTGAGGAAGCGGCGCTCACCAAGCGTCACGTAGATCTCCTCTGCGGCTTCCCCCGAAACCTTGATCTGATAGGCGGAGATCGCCATGTCCGCACCCGAGGCC
Source organism: Gemmatimonadota bacterium (assembly GCA_040880165.1). Taxonomy (GTDB): domain Bacteria; phylum Gemmatimonadota; class Gemmatimonadetes; order Longimicrobiales; family Gaopeijiaceae; genus JBBDIW01. The sequence continues at coordinate 6,822 of JBBDIW010000096.1, forward strand.
TGAAGCGCCGGGGCCATCTCCAGCGTCCCGCTGCCGGTTTCCAGTCGGATCTGGGCCTGCGCGATGATCCGTGCCGCGTCGCCCGTTCCGGACTGGCGGATCGAAAACGCCTCCGAGCCGACCGTCGTCCCGGCACGGGTGAGGGTGAACCTCCCCTCGTCCAGCGACGTGCTCTGCGCGGCGACCGCGCCCGCCGTTCCCGCCACGGCGGGACAGGCGAGCAGCATCAGAAGGAGAACCAGGACGATGTGCATAATCCCTCGATCTTCGAAGACGGAATCCGCGGTCTCGAGACGAGCGTACGACCGAACGTGGCGGAGTCCGTTGGCACAGGCCGGTGGGTCCCGATGTATACCCGCTGTCGCGACCCTCGATCCGGTACAATAGGGGGGCGTGGGGCTTCGAGAAAGGTGGAGCCCCTCCGGACCGGGGGTGTGGCCGACGGCCCGCGGGCGTAGCTTTGGCGGTGGAAGGCGAGGGCGTCGGGATTACATCGCGCGGAAGGGCAGATGAGCGAACCATCGACAGCGGAGGCGCCGCAGGATGCGGCCAGGTCCGCCGCCCCCGGCCGGTGGTGGTGGGGCTTCTGCGTGGCGGTCGGCGCCCTGGCGGCATGGACGCTCTGGCTTTCGCCCTGGTGGCTGCTTCTCGCAGTCGGGGGAATCCTGGCCGGCGTCGCGCGATCCGGTCCGCATCCCGCGGCGGCGTCCGTCGGCGCCGTCTGTCTCGTGCTGGGCGTCCTGACCGGGTTCGGCGGCGAATGGCACCTCCGGCACGTGGCGGAGGCGTGGCAGGAAATCCGCGAGGCGCGCGAAGGCGCCGTGGCCGACCGTCTGAACGTCGAGCTGGACGACCTGCTCGCCGATGGGGACCGGGCCGTGACGCTCGCCGCCGAATCGGCCGGAGAAGTCGGGCCTGGGGCCGCACAGCTTCTGGCGGAGCTCCGACGACGCACGGGGATGAGCGCGCTCGCGATCTACGACGCGGCGGGAGAGCTGCGCGCATGGGACGGGAACCACCAGGGGATGCTTCCCGTCGAAGTGCGCCTCGGACTCCAGCCCTACTTTTACGGAGAGCGCCCCCTCTTCGGCTACCTCTACTTCGCCGCGCCACTCCCCGGGGGGGACGGCACGGCGGTCGCGGCAGCGCTGATGAGAGCGGACCTGCCGCCCGGCCTCGAGACGGATGCCGTGGACTTCGCGGGGCGGTTTCGAGATCGCACGGCGGAGACGATCCGGATTACCCCGGTTCACCGCGCGGCCGGCGCGGGAATCTGGGACCTCCAGTGGGAGGGGGAGGCGCTCTTCAGCGTCTCGTTGGAGCAGCCCTCCCAGGCGGAGCACGTGGCACGTCTCCGCCTGGTCTGGAGCCGTGGAGTGCTGCTCTTTCTCGCACTGGGGTGGCTGCTCCTCGCGTTCGGCGCCCGGGGGGCCCCGGGCCACCCGGCGGCGTCCAGTCTCTCCCTCCTGGCCGCCTTCGCGCTGCTTCCCTTCGGTGAGCTGCTGGGGCTTTCCACGCTCTTCTCGCCGGCGGAGTTTCTCCTTCCCGGACCGGGCCAGTTGACGATGGGACGGCTGCTCTTCCTGGGCGCGGCGGCCGCGCTGACGTCGGGACTACTGGCGGGGCGCGGGCCCGCACCCGGCCTCGTCGCGGCGGTGGCCTTTGCCGCGTTGTTCATTCCGGGCGCGCTCCGACTCCTGCGTGCTGGCCCGGCGACGGACTTTCTTGCGGGGCCGGAGCACGAATGGGTCGCGTACGTGATGACGGTGGTGTTCGTGCTGACGCTGGGCGTGGCGTTCGCGTTCCATCTCGCGCGTGGCACCACCGAATCCAGGCACCGGGGCGCGCTCGTCGCCGCCGCCTGGGGGGTGGGCGCCGTGATGGCCGCCACCCTCGCCGTATTCGCACGGGAGGATCCGCACCTCCCGCTCTGGCCCGCGCTCTTCTGGCTCGTCCCGTTCGCGCTCGCCCTGCCGGCGCTCAGCGGCGCGCCGGGGTGGCGCCGGTCGCTGCTCGCGTGGGGAACCGCGGCGCTGCTTTCCGTGACGCTCACTCTTCCTTACGCCTGGGCGGACCGGGTGGACGCGAGGATGTCGCTGGCGGAGGACCAGGTCGAACGCCTCGGCACGCGCGTCGACCCGTACCTCGAGTTTCTCCTCCATCGGCTGGGCTCGAGCCTGGATTCACTCCAGGCGGCGGGGGCCGCGCCCGTCGAGCTCCTCTACGGAGGATGGGTCTCGAGCGGGCTCGTCTGGGAAGGGTATCCGATCTGGCTGACACTCTGGTCCGCCGGAGGCGTGCCGCAGGAGGAGCTCCGTATCGGAGTGAGCGATCCCCGGCCCATCGTGTCCGGGGACTTCCTCGACGAGGCGCGGGCGGTCGGGGTCAGTACCGTGCGGCGCTTCGACATGGCCGACGCGCATTATCTCGCCCTGGTGCCGCTTCCGGACGGTGCGGTCGTCACGGCGGTGGTTCCGCCGCGCAGAGGGCTCGGTTCTCCCGCGCACCTGGGGCCCCTCTTCTCGCCCGTCCAGACGCTGCGCGAGCCGCTCACGCTCATTCCGCTCCTTCCGGGCGAGATTCCGGTGGCGACCGACGCCATCCGGTGGGTGCCCACGATGAACGGGTGGCAGGGGGAGCTCACGCTCGCCTATCCGGACGAGGTGTATCACGCGCACTACGCGTTGGACGTCCCCACGGGATTCGTGCTGGTGGCGCGGGCCGTCCTGCTCCTCCTCCTGAACCTGCTTCTCCTGGTCGGGCTCTGGGGAGTGGGACGTCTCCTCCTCCTGGGATGGAGGGGGCGGCGCCGGGAATGGTGGGGGGTGCTCACCTCCTTCCGGGGCCGGGTGACGCTCGCCCTCTTCGGCTTCTTCCTGGTCCCGGCGCTCGTCTTCGGGACGCTGGCGTACCGCACGCTGGCCGGCGCGTCCGCCAGGACAGCCCAGGTCCTGGCCGAGCGGGCCGTGGACGAGGCCGCGGAGTCCTTCTTCGAACTGGAGGGATCGCTGGACGTCATCGCGGGCAGGGTTGGGGCAGATCTTCTTCTCTACGAGGGAGGGGAGCTGCAGGGCGGATCCATGCGCGAACTGGTCGAGCTGGGGCTGTACGAAGGGTGGCTTCCTCCGGACGTACATCGCGTCATGGCGGGCCGCGAGGAGCTGAAGGCGGTCTCCCATTCGTCGATGGGGCGATGGGAGTACGTGGTGGCGTACCGGAGGGTCCCGGGGGGCAGAGTTCTTGCATCCCCGGCGCCCCTGCAGGCGGGCGCCACCGCCCTGCGGCGCCGGGACGTGGCGGACCTGCTCGGATTCGCCGTGGTCCTGGGTGCGGCGCTCTCCCTCGGACTCGCGCTCCTGGTGGGGCGCGCGCTGTCCCAGCCGATCCAGCGACTCCAGATCGCGTCGGAGCGGGTGGGGGCGGGGAACCTGGGGGTCCGGCTGCCGAAGGACCGGACGGACGAGTTCGGCGCGGTGTTCTCGGCCTTCAACCGGATGGTGCTTCGTCTACGCAGGGCCCGGCGCGAGCTCACGCGCACGAGCCGGAGGACACAGGCGATCGTGGAGGAAGCGGCCACCGGCGTGGTCGCGCTGGATCCGTCGGGTCGGGTCACCCTGGTGAACCCGCGAGCCGAAGCCCTCCTGGGGATCGACGTGGAGATCGGCAAGCTCCTCTCGGAGGGCGCGGGGCCGGCCGACGAGCTCGTGCGCTGGGTGGACCTCTACTTCCGGGACGGGCTGGGCGAGGCCGGAACCGAGCTGCAGATGGGAGAGCGGCGCATCCGGATCCGTGCCCGGCGCATCTCGCGCAGCGGCCCGCTGGGAGGCGCGGTGCTGAGCCTGGAAGACGTCACGGACGAGCTCAGGAGCGAGCGGATCCTCGCGTGGGGTGAAATGGCGCAGCAGGTCGCCCACGAAGTGAAGAACCCGCTCACCCCGATCAAGCTGGGGATCCAGCACATCGGACGGGCCTGGGAGGACCGGCGGGCCGACTTCGACACGATCCTGACGAGAAACGTGGAGGCGATCCTGAAGGAAATCGACCGGCTCGCGGCCATCGCATCGAGTTTTTCACGCTTCGGGGCACCGCAGGTGGCCGGCGACCTCCCTCTCGAGCCGGTTCGCGTGGACGTCGTCGTGCGCGAGATCCTGACGCTCTACTCGGCGGGAGACGGGGCGATCGAATTCCAGTGCCGGGTGCCGGAGGCGCTCCCCCCCGTCCAGGCACGGGAAGCGGAGCTGAAGGAGGTGCTCGTGAATCTCCTGGAGAACGCGCGGGCCGCGATCCCGGACGAGGGTCGCGTGGTGCTCGAGACCGAGCTGATCGGGGCGGAGCTGGTGCTCCGGGTCACCGACGACGGGAGCGGCATTCCGCCACACCTGCTGCCCCGAATCTTCGAGCCCCACTTTTCGACGCGTTCGACCGGAACGGGGCTGGGGCTCGCGATCGTGCACCGGCTCGTCCGCTCGTGGGAGGGGAGCGTGAGCGCGGAGAGCCGGGAAGGGGAGGGCACCACCGTCGTCGTGCGCCTCAAGACCTGGCCGGAACGAGGGCAGCCGGCGGATCCGGAGACGCAGGCCGGAGAAGCGTCGAAGACACCCGCCGGAGAAGGCCCGGAGATCCCGGCAGGGGGAACGTCCGGGATCGAAGCCGGGGGAGGGGCGGAGCCTCCGGGCGAGGAGACCGGGGCTGGCGGGAACTCCTGGAATTTCTAGATTTACATACTGAAGTGCATCTCCCCCGAGGAACATGAAAGATTCCGTCATCGACACCGGGATGAACCCCACGGCTCGCTCGCGCACCGGCTCGGAAACGACCGGATCCCGCGAGATGGAGCCGATGGAGCTGGCCCTCTGGTTGCAGGCCGGCAGTGTGTGCGTCTCGGAGCGATGGCTCGCCGAGATCGTGGCCCGCGGCGGCACCATGCCGGAGGAGGTCGCGGGGCTCATGGACCGCTTCATCCGGCTCTTCGTCTCCTTCCTGCCGGCGAGCCTCGGCCCATACCACGAGCAGGTCGATCCGCTCTGGCGCCAGGCCGCCGAGCTCTACGGCAGCCTGGGCGCGATGCGCGGGCTGGCCGCGGGTGAGATCATCGAGGAGTTCCAGCTCCTGCGAGAAGCGCTTCTCCGGCACTTCGACCACGACCCCCCGGATTCGGGCCTTCGGATCGGTCTGAGGGAAACGCTCCGTCTGAACCGCATGATCGATCGAGGCGTGACCCACGCCAGCGTCGCCCATACCGACTCGCTCTTCTTCTCCCTCTTTCAAGGATCGGGCGTGCCGGAAGCACTGACACCCGAAGTCATGCAGGAAGTCCGCGACCAGCTCATGGTGATGGAGCGGGAGTTCACCGCCCTGATGAGATTGCTGGACTGATGCCGACATCGAACGACAGAGAAGGCCGGCCGGCGCCGCGGCCGGCGACCGGTGAGCCGCGTCGGCCGACGGGAGACATGCCGCCCGAGGAATTTCGGGCGAACGCGCACGCGGCCGTCGACTGGATGGCGGATTACCTCGACCAGGTCGGACTCTATCCGGTCCTGTCCCGTGTGAGTCCCGGCGATATCCGGGCCGCCCTCCCGCCCGCCGCGCCTCACGAGGGGGAGCGCTTCGACGAGATCTTCCGGGACTTCCGGGACATCGTCATGCCGGGCGTCACCCACTGGAACCACCCCGCGTTCTTCGGCTACTTCGCGGTGACCGGATCGGGCCCCGGAATTCTGGGGGAGATGTTCGCCGCCGCGCTGAACGTGAACGCGATGGTCTGGCGGAGCTCGCCGGCCGGGACCGAGCTCGAGGAGCACACGCTCGACTGGATCCGAAGCCTGCTCGGTCTTCCGGAGGACTTCGAGGGCGTCATCAACGACACCGCGTCTCACAGCTCGCTGTACGCGCTCGCGGCGGCGAGGGAGGCGCGGCTTCCGGAAGCGCGCGAGGACGGCCTCGCGGGCGCCCCGCGCGGACGGATCTACGCCTCCGTGGAGGCGCATTCCTCCATCGACAAGGCCGGGATCACGCTCGGCTTCGGGCGCACGGGGGTGCGGAGGGTCCAGTCGGACGACGACTTTCGCGTGAAGCCCGCGGCGCTCCGCGAGGCCATCGAGGACGACCTCCGCAACGGCATCCGTCCCATCGCGGTGGTGGCGACGGTGGGCACGACGTCGACGAGCAGCGTGGAGCCCGTGGAGGAGATCGCCGACATCGCGGAGGAGTTCGGACTCTGGCTGCACGTGGATGCGGCGTACGCCGGGTCTGCGGCGATGGTGCCGGAGCTCCGGCCGCTCTTCCGGGGGTGGGAACGCGCGGACTCCATCGTCATGAACCCGCACAAGTGGCTCTTCACTCCCGTGGACTGTTCCATTCTCTACTGCCGGCGCCCGGAGATGCTCAAGGCCGCGTTCAGCCTCACGCCCGAGTACCTGAAGACGAGCGAGCAGGGCGTCGCCCGGAACCTGATGGACTACGGAGTCGCGCTCGGAAGGCGTTTCAGGGCGCTGAAGCTATGGTTCGTGCTGCGCTACTTCGGGAGCGAGGGCATCATCGACCGGATTCGCGAGCACGTTCGGCTCGCACGCCGTTTCGCGGACGGGGTGGATGCGCACCCGGAGTGGATCCGAATGGCCCAGGTCCCGTTCAGCACCGTTGTCTTCCGCTATGCACCGGAAGGGGTGTCGGGCGAGGAGCAGGATGCGCTGAACCACCGGATCCTCGAGCGGGTGAACGCGACGGGGGAAGCCTTCCTCTCCCACACGAGGCTGAAGGACCGGATCACGCTCCGGCTCTCGATCGGGAATCTGCGGACGGAGGAGTCGCACGTGGAGCGGACGTGGGAGCTGCTGCAGGAGGCCGCGGGTGCGCTGCGGGAGGAGCGAGCGTCTCGTTCGGAGTGCGTGGCGGGGTCGTAGCGGGCGGTCCCGCAGCCGCGAGTTCCTCCCGAGGGGTCCGCGCGTGCCCGAAACGTCACGCATCGTCCGCGGATTTCTTCCGTGAAGGATTGGGTCCCACAGGGGCCCCCGAAGCTTCACGCGTTCGCGCTCGGACTTCATGCGTGAAGGATTCGGCCCTCTCGGGGCCCCCAATCCTTCACGCGTCGTGCGCGGCGTCGATCTGTGACGGATTCGGCCGCGCTGCCTTCCGGAATCGTGAGGACGACGGATTGCCGCGCCACGAGTCGGTGGCCTCTCTGGATCCCGCGCTGCGAGGTTACGGTGGCGCGGATGGCGCCCGCCTCGGAGAAAGCCGTCATGCGTACATTCAGGAAGACGACGGAATCGGCGCCCTCCCGGAAGAAGGCAGTGTCGGCCACGAGAATCGACTGGCGCACCCCTCCTGCGTCTGCACGTGCTCGAAGCCGATGACGAGCTGGTCCGCGTCCATCTCGGGCACGCCATCGGAAGCCACCGAAACGAGTTCGGCGGGCTGGCAGCCCAGGAGGAGCGCGAAGCAGAAGACAGCGACCTCACACTTCATCTGGGGCATCCTCGAACTCGGGAAAGCCTGGGCCGACTTCGGGGAATGCAGTGCGGTGCCCTCTGAGGTAGGTGACTGCCGCCTTCCATGTCCTCCGGCTCACCCCGTGCGACCGCTCGCTCTCGCATCGTCCCCGGGATCCAGATCCTCCCGCCTCGGCCAGGCCACGCCCATCGTCACGAGCGCGGCC
>JBBDIW010000097.1:0-2313 GCA_040880165.1 Gemmatimonadota bacterium
GCGACCGACGCGTCGCGGATCCAGTTCCGGATGCTGAACCGCTCGAAGGGGCCCGCGGTGTGGAGCCCGCGCGCGCAGTGCGACCGCACGCTCTACCCGCGCGCGGTGCGCCGCATCCTCGACTCTCTTCCCCGGCTGGACCTCTTCCAGGAGATGGTGACCGGGCTCGTCCTCGAGGGCGACAAGGTGGCGGGCGTGCGGACGCGGGGCGGGCTCTCTTTCACGGCGTCCTCGGTCGTCGTGACGGCGGGCACCTTCCTGCGCGGGCGGATCCACCTGGGTGGCGACGCGGCGATCGGCGCCGGACGCGCCGGGGAAGGGCCCTCGATCGAGCTGGCGGAGGCGCTGGAGGCGCGGGGGCTCCGGGTGGGACGCTTCAAGACCGGTACCCCGCCCCGGATCGACGGGCGCACGGTCGACTACGACCGCGTGGAGCGGCAGGACGGAGACACCGAAGGCTTTCGCTTCAGCGCCTACGCGCGCGAGTGCATTCCCGAGCAGCGTCCCTGCTGGATCACCTGGACCGGCGACGCGCTCCGCGACGTGGTGACGAGGAACCTTCGGCGAAGCGCGCTCCACGGGGGGGAGATCTCGGGGCGGGGGCCGCGCTACTGCCCCTCGATCGAGGACAAGGTGGTCCGCTTTCCGGACGCTCCGCGGCACCAGGTCTTCCTTGAGCCCGAGGGGCTGGAGACGACGGAGCTCTACGTGAACGGCCTCTCGACTTCCCTTCCCGCGGACGTGCAGCTCGAGTTCCTGCGCACGGTGCCGGGGCTCGAGGAGGTGCGGATGACCAAGGTCGGATACGCCATCGAGTACGACTACTTCCCGCCCCACCAGTTGACCCACGCGCTCCAGGTGAAGGAGATCCCCGGGCTCTTCCTGGCCGGGCAGATCAATGGCACGACGGGGTACGAGGAGGCGGCGGGGCAGGGGGTGGTCGCCGGTGCCAACGCGGCGCTCCGCGCGATGGGGGAGGAGCCGTTCGTGCTCGAGCGCGACCAGGCGTACATCGGCGTGATGATCGACGACCTCGTGACGAAGGGGGTGGAGGAGCCGTACCGTCTGTTCACCTCCCGCGCCGAGTTCCGGCTTCTGCTCCGGCAGGACAACGCGGCGCGTCGGCTGGGACCCCTGGCGCGGGCGCGCGGGCTGCTCACGGGCGAACAGGCGGCCGCTCTCGAGGAGCGACTGGGGTGCGAGACTCGGGTACTGGCCTGGTTTCGGGATACCGCCGTCGCGCCCGCGGCCGTGGAGCACGTGCTGCGGGAAAGCGGGTCGGACGCGATCGCGGAGCCGACGCGTGCAGTGGAGCTCCTGAAGCGGCCGGGGGTGGACGCGCTCGCGCTGGCCGAGGCGGGAGACGCGCCCTTTCTCGGCCAGGAGCTGGGGGACGCGCTCGCGGCGGTGGACGTCGAGCTCAAGTACGCCGGGTACGTCGCGAACGAGGCGAAGCGCGCCGGCCGGCTTCGCGAACAGGCCGGCTTCCGTATCCCGGACGACGTCCCGTACGCGCGCTTCCGGACGCTCTCGCGCGAGGCCCGGGACCGGCTCGCCGAGATCCGGCCCTCGAACCTGGCGCAGGCTTCCCGCGTGCAGGGCGTATCGCCGGCGGACCTCCAGAATCTGATGATGGAGATCCGGAAGCTCCGCCGGGAGGGGGCCGGGGAGAAGGGTGCCGTGGAGGATGCCGGCACCGGAAACGGAACGGCCGGAGGTCGCGCTGCCGGCGGGGATGATGCGGAGGAGTCGGCCGGCGCTTCCGGCGGGGGCGGGGGCGTGACGTGACGGGGACGTACGATCGGGGAAGCCGCGGTACTCAACTCCCCCATCGATCGCGCTCGAACATGCGCCCGGGGGATTGGGTACCGCAGCGGTATTCAACTCCCCACGCGCCACCTCCGACCCGGACGCAAGGGGATTTCAGTACCGCACCGGTACTCAACTCCCCGATCGTCTCCGGGGAGGCATACGATCGGGGAGTTTGATACCGCCCTCGGCGCACAGGAACACGCGGATCGCTTCGTATCCCCGTTGCTCGCGCCCCCGGTGCCCGTGCCGGCAGTGACGAACGACGGAACCGAGGGGGCGTGTGCAGCCCGGCGCACGGACGAAGCAGCGGGGGAAGGCGCCCGTTTCCGACGGGAAAGGTTCGGTGTTTCTTCGGGATCGTTTCACGTGGAACAGGGCGACACGGGCTGCCCCCCTCTGTGTTCCGTCTCGTTCCGGGGCGACCGCCCCGGGGAGGCTGCCGTCCCGCGATTCGGACTTCCCGCAACCCGACTCCGGCCCGGGTGCCGTTCACGATCCCGA
>JBBDIW010000098.1:0-13663 GCA_040880165.1 Gemmatimonadota bacterium
GACGGCCGGCTGCTGGGGAAGCACCGGAAGCTCAAGCCGACGGCGGCGGAGCGACTGATCTGGGGCGAGGGGGACGGGAGCACGCTGACGGTACTCGACACGCCGGCGGCGAAGATCGGCGGGCTCATCTGCTGGGAGAACTACATGCCGCTCGCGCGGATGGCGATGTACGGCAAGGGCGTCGAGATCTATCTTGCCCCCACCGCCGACGCCCGCGACAGCTGGCAGGCGACGCTTCGGCACATCGCCGTCGAAGGGAGGTGTTACGTTCTGGGGTGCAACCAGTACGTCACGCGCGACCTCTACCCCGACGACCTCGAGCTCCGGGACGAGGTAGCCGCGTGGCCGGAAGTGCTGTGCCGCGGGGGCAGCGCCATCTACGGCCCGCTGGGCGAGTGTCTGGCCGGCCCGCTCTATGACGAAGAGGGCATTCTGACGGCCGACTTCGATCGCGGCGAGCTCGTCCGGAGCCGCTTCGACTTCGACGTCACCGGGCACTATGCCCGCCCCGACATTTTCCGGCTCACGGTGAACGAGCGCGCGGCGCCACCGGTGAGCCTCGACACACCCTTCACGGAGTCCGTTCCATGACCAGGACGATCGCAGCCGACCAGCCCCGGACCACGAGCCATCTTCTCGAGGAGGCGGAGCGCTGGAGCGCCCACAACTACAAGCCGCTTCCCGTGGTGCTCGAGCGCGGGGAAGGCGTCTGGGTCTGGGACGTCGACGGGAAGAAGTACCTCGACATGCTGAGCGCGTATTCCGCGCTGAACCAGGGGCACCGGCATCCGGACATCATCGCCGCCGCGCGCGAGCAGATGGACCGGATCACACTGACGTCGCGCGCCTTCCACAACGACCGCATGGGCGAGTTTCTCCGCATGCTGTGCGAGTTGACGGGCTTCGAGAAGGCGTTGCCGATGAACACGGGCGCCGAGGCCGTGGAGACGGCGATCAAGATGGTGCGCAAGTGGGGCTACCGGACCAAGGGGGTCCCGAAGGACAAGGCGGAGATCATCGTCTGCAACGGAAACTTCGCGGGGCGCACGACGACGATCATCAGCTTCTCGTCCGAGGAGCAGTACAAGGAAGGCTTCGGCCCCTTCACCCCGGGATTCCGGCTGGTGGACTACGGCGACGTCCAGTCGTTCGAGGCGGCCCTCAACGAGAACACCGTCGGCTTCCTCGTGGAGCCCATCCAGGGAGAGGGCGGCGTGGTGGTTCCCCAGGACGGCTTCCTCAAGCGGACGCGCGAGCTCTGCTCCGAGCACGACGTGGCCTTCATGGCGGACGAGATCCAGACCGGGCTCGGCCGCACGGGCCGCATGTTCTGCTACGAGTGGGACGACATCCGCCCGGACGTCCTCGTCGTCGGCAAGGCGCTGGGCGGAGGCGTTTATCCGGTATCGGCGGCAATCGCAGACTCGAAGTACATGGACGTCTTCGCGCCGGGAGACCACGGCTCGACGTTCGGCGGCAATCCGCTGGGTGCCGCGGTCGGCACGGCGGCGCTCCGCGTCATCGTGGACGAGGGGTTGCCGCAGCGCGCGGACGAGCTGGGAAGCTGGTTCATGGACCGGCTCCGCGCGATCGACTCGCCGCACGTCGAGGAGGTCCGCGGCCGCGGGCTCATGATCGGCGTCGTGATCCGGAAGTCCTCCGGCCCGGCGCGCCCCTTCTGCGAGGCCCTGCAGCGGCGCGGCATCCTGGCGAAGGAGACCCACCACCAGGTCATCCGCTTCGCGCCTCCGCTCGTCATCGAGAAGGAGACGCTCGAATGGAGCCTGGAGCACATCGCCGAGGTCCTGGCATAGTGTCCGGAAAAGACGCGGGCGCGACGGGCCCTCCGGAGACGGACTCGAAGGGAGTGGACGCGAAAGGAGCGGAAATGGAGTCGATACAGTGCGTACGATGCGGACGGGAGGGGGTGCCGCCACTGGCGCGCCCCCCTTTCCGCAACGCGCTGGGAGAGCGGATTCACAGGGAAATCTGTGCGGAGTGCTGGGGAGAGTGGCTGGAGCACCAGACCCTCCTCATCAACCACTACGGGCTCGACCCGCGCGAGCAGAAGGCGAGGGAGTTCCTGTACGCCCAGATCGAGGAGGTTCTCCTCGGCGGTGGCGAGGGCATGAACCCTGCTGGTGGAGGTGCACCGGAGGGCGGTCCTGCAGACTGATCACGTCTGGACGCTCCCCGTCATTTCCTGTTAGATTCGCCCGTCTGAAGGGGGCGTCGACACGACGCTCCTCACACCCGAGATGAGTCTCATGCTGAAGAAGAACGAACTCGCGCACATCGAGAAACGGCTCCAGGAAGAGCGGGGACGCGCCCTGCGCTCCCTCGGGCTGTTCGACCGGATGGCGAAGGCGGACCGGGAGTCCGGCGATTCCGATCTCGCGGCCTACACCGATCACATGGCCGACCAGGGCACGGAGGCGATGGAACGGGAGAAGGCCGCTCTCTTCGCGACGAAGGAAGGCCGGTACCTCTATCGCATCGAGGAGGCGTTGCGCCGCCTCTACAGCAGCCCGGAAACGTTCGGCGCGTGCCACACCTGCGGTGAGCCGGTCGGCTTCGAGCGCCTGGACGCGCTTCCGCACGCCCGCTACTGCATCGACTGCAAACTGAAGGAGGAGGTCGCATAAGCGAACCTCCTCCTCCGGGCGATCTCTGCGGGGCGTTCCTTTCGGGGAGCGCCCTTTTCCTTTCCGCCCGAGCGGCTATTCGTCCAGGACCTCCTCGACCTCCTCCACCCCGGCCTCGGCCTCCGCCGGGTGCAGGGGCGACGTGTCCCGCCAGAGCTGCTCGATCTCGCTGCGGAGCTCGCGCACCTTCTGCTCGACCGGCTGGTCCTGCAGGTGGTAGCGGGCCGCACTGAGCGCACGGTACGCGCGCCAGAGGGCGGAGGAGGCCGGTGTCTGCTCGTGGCTCCTGCGCTTCTCCCCCCGCACTCGCGCCAGCACCCACTCCGTCATCTCCTCGTCGAGAAGCATGACCTCGCCTTCCGACTTGGATTCCGCGTCGACGAACTTCAGAAGCCTCTTCTTGAAGCTCTTGGGAACTCCAGCCACCACGTATACGGAAAGGTCGTCTCTCTGGAGCATCTCCGACGCCATACCACCTCCGACGAAATAGGCCTTCTTCGATATCGCGGCACGAATGTCGTCGTCCGACTTCCGAAAGCCGCGGCTAGTTCATCTGCCGGAGCGGTGCCCCGGCAGGATCCGGTCAACCCTTGTTCAGAACTTCCAGGAGCCCGTCGCCGAGCGCCTCCACCTGCCATTTCCGGATACCGGGGATCGCCTCCAGCCCCGCGCGGTCGCGCGGCGCGCGCTGGGCGACCTCCAGGAGGAGCCCGTTCGACAGCACGGTGCCACGGTCGATGCCGAGTTCCTCCGCCCTCCGGTTTCGCACCACCTTGAGCCGTTGCGCGAGCTCCTCGACCTCGGGAAGCGGGCGGCCCGGACCGTTGCGGACGCGCGGGGGCGCGGAGATCAGCTCGGCGTCCGGCAGCGCCGCGATCCGGTCGAGCCGGCGCAACAGGTCCTTGCCGTCGCTGTGCGCGAGCGCGGGCGAGAAGCCGGAGACTCGGCCCAGTTCTCCCACATTCCGGGGGTGCTCTCGCACCACCTCCAGGAGCACGGGATTTCCCGCGATCCGGAAGGGGGCGCGGTCCTTCTCGCGCGCAACCTCGTCGCGCCAGACGAGCGCCTCGCGGAGCGCCGCGACTTCACGGGGCTCCAGCTCCCGGAGCTCCTTGAAGCGGGCGACCGGGTCCTCCTCCGGACTCTCCACCCAGCGGATGTCTTCCAGTCGAAGCGACTCCTCGCGGGCCCAATCCGTGCGTCCCGCTTCCTCGAGCCGGGCGACGAGGAGGTCGGCGAGGTCGTGGAGGTGGCGCGTGTCCGACGCGGCGTAGTCCAGCATCTCGTCCGACAGCGGGCGCTGAGCCCAGTCCGCGCGCTGGTACTTCTTGGAGACGGTGATCCCCAGGTACTTCTCGAGCAGCGCGGAGAGCCCGAGCCCGGGCTCTCCGAGAAGCGCCGCGGCGGCCTGCGTATCGAAGAGGCCTCCGAGCCGGATGCCGAGGTCGCGGTCCAGGAGCCGGAGATCGTAGTCCGCCCCGTGCATGATGACCTCGAGGCCGGGGCGCTGGAGCGCCGGTCTCAGGACGTCCGAAGGGTCGAACGCCAGCGGATCGATGAGGTAGGTGGTGGATTCCGTCGACAGCTGGAGCAGGCAGAGCCGGTCCGAGTAGCGGTGGAAGCCGGCGGCCTCGCAATCGAGGGCGATGCGGACTTCGTTTTCCAGGACGCCGGCGACTTCCTCGCCGGTCCGGGGATCCGCGACGTGAATGACTGTCATCGGGATGATGCTGGCCTTCGTTTCTCGAGAAACAAGATGCGGAGTAAGAAATCGTTGTTACTCGAAAATCATACTGAAGTTCCCTCCTGCGCCTTGCCACCGGAGGGGAGGTCTCACAGGTTGAGACGGGCCCGGCGCGGGGCTTCGAGCATCGGGAGCGGGTCGGGATCCGCCACGCGTCGTTCCGCCGCGTGTTGCCGCACGGGTTGCACCGGGGATCCCCGCGGGCTTCCCATCTCATTCTGATTGAAGGATCTGCATGCTTCGCACGAAGATCGTCTGTACGCTCGGGCCTGCCACGTCCTCCCCGGAGGCCGTCGAGGCGATGGTCCGGGGGGGGATGGACATGGCCCGGATCAACATGTCCCACGGCTATCCGGAGGCGCACAAGGAGGTCATCCACCTCGTGCGTCGCTTCGCCAAGGTGGAGGGGAAGCCGGTGGCGATCCTCGTGGATCTGCAGGGCCCGAAGATCCGGGTCGGGAAGCTCGCGGAGCCGGTCATCCTCATCCAGGACGAGGAGGTCGTGTTCGCCCCCGAGGGGCAGGAACGGGACGAGGAGCTTCCCACCACCTACGAAGACCTCGCCAACGACGTCGAGGCGGGAGACCGCGTCCTGCTCGACGACGGGCTCATGGAGCTCGAGTGCACGGGCACCAGTGGCGACCGCGCCATCTTCCGGGTCGTACGGGGCGGCATCCTGAAGAGCAACAAGGGGATCAACATCCCCGAAGGGCTGCTTTCGGCCCCGTCGCTGACCGAGAAGGACCTGAAGGATCTCGACTTCGCGCTCGAGAACCGCGCGGAGTTCATCGGGCTCTCCTTCGTGCGCAGCAAGGAGGACGTCGCGGACCTGAAGGAGCGGGTCCAGAAGCGGGCGCTGGTCGTCGCGAAGATCGAGATGGCGCGCGCCCTGAACGCCATCGAGGAGATCATCGACGAGTCGGACGCGGTGATGGTGGCGCGGGGCGACCTGGGCGTGGAACTCCCGTTCGAGCGGGTTCCGATGGCTCAGAAGCGCATCATCCAGCTCGCGAACTTCCACGGACGCCCCGTCATCACGGCCACGCAGATGCTCGAGTCGATGATCGAGCACCCGCGGCCCACGCGAGCGGAAGCCTCCGACGTCGCCAACGCGGTCCTGGACGGCACCGACGCGCTCATGCTCTCCGGCGAGACGGCGGTGGGGAAGTACCCCCTCGAGGCGATGGGCGCCCTCGTGAGCATCAGCCGCGAAATCGAGTCGAGCGGCGTGCTGGAGCGGGGCCCGCGCTACCTCATGCGTCCGAACCAGCGCTACCGTGGAGGCGCCACGTCACGGGAGCACGCGATCGCGGCGGCGACGGTTGAGGCGGTCCGGCAGGTCGGGGCGCCCGCGATCATCGTCATCACGCGCAGCGGCTTCTCCGCGCGGCTCGTGTCGAGCTACCGGCCCCCCGTGCCGATCTTCGCGATCACCACGGACCCGATGACGTACCGTCAGCTCAACGCCGTCTGGGGATGCCGCCCGACCCTCGCGGAGGAGGAGGAGGTCAGCTACGAGTCGCTGACGGACTTCGGCAAGCAGTGCCTGCTCGATCTCGGCGTGGGAACGCCCGGGCAGTCCGTCGTTGTGACGGCCGGCTATCCTTTCCACGAGGCGGGGAGCACGAACACGATGCGGGTCGAGCAGCTGTGACGCGGGGTCGGCTGGTGCTTCCCCGGCAATCCTCCGGCGCGGCGGCCGTCCGGTGGAGCTGACGCTGCTCGGCACGGGGACGTCGTTCGGCGTGCCCGTCATCGGATGCGACTGCGACACCTGCACCTCGGACGACCCGCGCGACCGGCGCACCCGCCACGGCGCCCTCGTGGACGTACCGGGCGGGCGCCTCCTGGTGGATACCCCCCCGGAGCTCCGCCTCCAGCTGCTCGCCGCCGGCGTGGACCGGGTGGATGCCGTCTGGTATACGCACGTCCACGCCGACCACGTGCACGGCATCGACGACCTGCGCATCTTCACGGCGCGGACGCGGCAGAGCCTGCCGGCCTACCTGCCGGAGGGGGCGGAGGAGCTGCGCCGCCGCTTTCTCTACATCTTCGATCCGACCGTCCGGCCGGCGGCCGGGACGTCGAAGCCGGAGATCAGCCTGCGGCCGGTGCGCGTCGGCGAGGAGACGGAGATCCTGGGCGAGCGCGTGCTGCCGCTTGCCGTGCCGCACGGATCGATGACCGTCTACGGCTTCCGGATGGGGCCGCTGGGCTACATCACGGACGCGAAGCGCCTCCCGTCGGACACGTTCGAGGCGCTCCGCGGCGTGCGCGTCCTCGTGCTGAACGCGCTCTGGTGGGGCAACCCGCATCCCACGCACTTCAACGTCGAGGAAGCCGTCGAGGCGGCGCGCGCCGTGGGGGCCGAGCGGACGATCCTGACGCACCTCACCCATCGCGTGCGGCACGCGGAGCTGCTCGAGCGGCTTCCCGAGGGCGTGGAGCCCGGCTTCGACGGAATGCGGATCGAGATATGAGGCCGGCCGCGGCATCTTCCATGGCGCGAAGGTTGCTCGCTCGCTGCCGCGCACGCCAATGCAAAACCCCCGGATCGACGATGAAGACCCTGCGGAAGGACGCGCGATGAACCCGCTCAAGCTCGACTACAACAACATGCTCGCTCCCCGGCTGGACGGATCCGGGATGGATCCCGACGCGCTGGAAGGGAAGGTCGCGGAGCGGTTCCGGGCCGCATGGGAAGACGTCGAGGCACGCCGCGCCACGGGGGAGATGGGCTTCTTCGACCTGCCGTGGGCCAGCCACACGCTCGAGCAGGTGCAGGAGCTGGCGGACGGCTTCGGGCAGTGGTTCGAGAACCTGGTCGTGCTGGGCATCGGGGGCTCGGCGCTCGGGACGCGGATGCTGGGCGACGCGCTGCTCGGACCCTGGTGGAACGAGGGCGACGGCGAGGCGCGCGAGCACTACCCCCGCCTCTACGTCCTGGAAAACGTGGACCCGGACACCGTCGCGGACCTCCTCGCGCGCCTCGACCTGCGCAAGACGCTCTTCAACGTGGTGAGCAAGTCGGGCTCGACGGCGGAGACCATGGCGCAGTACCTCGTGGTTGCCGACCTGCTGCGCAGGGAAGTGGGGGAAGAGAAGGTGCGCGGCCACTTCCTCTTCACCACCGATCCGGACGCGGGCCCCCTGCGCCAGCTGGCCGACGCCGAGGGCATCCCCTCGCTGCCGGTGCCGCCCAACGTGGGCGGGCGCTTTTCCGTGTTCTCTCCGGTGGGGCTCCTCCCGGCCGCGGTCACCGGGATCGACATCCACGCCCTCCTCGCGGGTGCCGCGACGATGGAGGAGCGCTGCCGCACCCCGGAGCTGCGACAGAATCCGGCGGGGATGGTCGCCTCGCTGCTCCACGCCGCAGACACGGAAGGGGGCGCGCCGATCCATGTGCTGATGCCCTATGCGGACCGGCTGCGCACGGTGGGGCTCTGGTTCCAGCAGCTCTGGGCCGAGTCGCTGGGAAAGGCCGTGGACCGGGCCGGCAATCCGGTGCACACCGGCCCGACGCCGCTCCCGGCGCTCGGCGCGACGGACCAGCACTCGCAGATCCAGCTCTTCATGGAGGGCCCGCCGGACAAGGTGGTCGTCTTCGTCGCGGTCGCCGAGTCGCCGGACCCCGTGGAGATCCCCCCGCTCCACCCCGGCATCCCGGCCCTCTCCTACCTCGGGGGACATTCCCTCAAGGAGCTGCTGGACACGGAGCGCCGCGCGACGGCCGAGGCGCTCCGGCTCCGGGGCCGACCGAACATGACCGTCGAGGTGGAGCGCGTCAGCGCCCACACCCTCGGCGAGCTTGTCATGCTCTTCCAGATCGCCACGGTCTACGCCGGCGCGCTCTACGATGTCGATCCGCTGGACCAGCCGGGGGTGGAGCTCAGCAAGGAGCTCACGTACGGTCTGCTCGGCCGCGAAGGGCACGAGCGTCCCGACATCGATCCCGGCGACCCGCGCTGGACGATCTGAGCGAGCGGCGCCGATCCGCCCCCGCCGGCCGGGACGGATCCCGCAGCATGACGCAGGGTAGCCTTCCGATGCGCCCGGGCCGTCCGGCGGGGAAGCTCGCTTCCCCCCGGGCCTCCCGAGCGCGGCGCACCGCGACCCGAATCGTCTTGAACCGGAATCCGCGGCCCGATACTTTTCATCGTTGGCCGCCGGCCCGGCCACCGAACCGCAATCGAGGAGAGATCCATGCGCGACCGTGAAGACCCGTACATCGTGATCGAGCAGAAGGGTGGGTCCGGAGTCGGATCCTTTCTCATCGGGGCCCTCGTGGGCGCCGGTCTCGCTCTTCTCTTCACCCCCTATTCCGGGGAGGAGACGCAGGAGGAGATCAAGGAGCGCGCGCGCCGCCTCAAGTCGGCCGCGGGCGACCAGATCCGCACGGCGCAGAAGAACATCGAGGAGCGGATCGACCACACCCGCGACGAGATCATGGACCGTGTGGGAACCGTGCGGGAAGCGGTGGAGTCCGGGCGCCAGGCGGCGCGGGACGCGCGCAGCGACCTGGAGCACAAGCTGGAGCGCTCCAAGGCGGCGTACCGCGCCGGCGTGGAAGCCGCGCGCGAAACCGCCGAAGAGGGCGGGGAAGATCCGGTTCAGGGACTCTGAGCGGGGCGGTCGCCATCTCCGTGGTCCCGTCCGGCTGTCACGGTGGATTTCCCGCCGCGAACGGCGCGGCGCCTTCCACGGAGTCGGAGCGTCACCGGAACCGGAATGGCGCGGCAGACCGGGGTACCGCCCGGAATCGTCGCCCGCATCAGGCGAGCGACGGGACAGGAATTGAAGTGAACCGTGGCCGCGGAGGGAGCCTCCTTCCGCGGCCACTCCTTTGCACACTCGCACCGCGGGCCTGAAACCGGATGAACGATCGTCTCCTCCGCGCCGCGCGGCGCGAAGCCGTGGATCGCACCCCGGTCTGGTTCATGCGCCAGGCCGGCCGCTGCCTCCCCGCCTACCGCGAGCTCCGCGCGGACGTCGGGATGTACGAGGTCCTGCGCGACCCGGAGGCCGCCGCGAACATCACGGCCCTCCCGCTCCGGTACTTCCCCGTCGACGCCTGCGTCCTCTACAACGACCTCTCGACCCCGTACTTCGGGGCGGGCTTCGATGTGGAGCTGAAGGCGGGGCTGGGGCCGGTCGTGTCGAACCCCATCCGCACGGCGGAGGACGTCGACCGTCTCCGACCCTTCGATCCGCGCGAGACGATGGACTACATCATGGATCAGATCCGGCTGCTGGTGGAGCGGCTGGACGTGCCGGTGCTGGGCTTCGTGGGGGCGCCCTTCACGCTCTGTTCCTACCTGATCGGGGGGCCGCGCACGCGCAACCTCGAGCAGATCAAGACCTTCATCTGGCAGGAGCCCGAGGCGTGGGACCGGCTGGCCTCCTACTGGGCCCTGCACATGGCGGACTTCGGAATCGCGCAGCACGAGGCCGGCGCGGGGGTCGTGCAGATCTTCGACTCGTGGGCCGGGAGCCTGAGCCCGGAAGACTACGCAAAGCACGTCCTCCCGCACTCGCGCACGCTGCTCGAGCGGCTGAAGGAGGCGGGCGTCCCGTCGGTCCATTTCGCGACCGGAAACCCCGCGCTCCTCCCTCTGGTGGCGGAGGCGGGCGGCGACGTCATCGGTGTGGACTGGCGTCAGCCCATCGACGAGGCGTGGAAGATCGTCGGGCACGACCGGGGGATCCAGGGGAACCTGGACCCCGTGGCGGTGCTCGCAGGGAGGGACGTGGCGCTCCGGAAGACGCGCGAGATCCTCGAGCGCGTGGGGGGGCGCCCCGGTCACATCTTCAATCTCGGCCACGGAATCCTTCCGCCCACCGATCCCGACGTCTTGAAGGCGGTGGTGGACTTCGTGCACGACTTCGAGGTCGCCCACGCCTGAGGACTCGACCGGCGCGGGCCACAGGTTCCGGTCGGGCGGGCAACGAGCGCAGCGGGGAGATACGAATGGATCGCAACGAAGAGCGTGCCGCCGTCTCCGACGGGGAGGTGTCCCCGCAGGAGGAAGCGGCGGAAGACGTCCCGCCGCTCGAAGCGGACGAGGCAGGCTCTTCCGAGTCCGTCGTCCCGGAGTCCGGCACGGCGCCCGCCGACACGACGGAGCCCGGAGCACCGCCACCCCCCGATCTGGTCCCGCCGCCGTCCGGTCTCCACCGGCGCACGCGCGGCTTCCTGAAGGATCTGTGGAAGCGGCTGGAGGAAGGAGACATCTTTTTCATGGCGGGGGCGATCGCGTTCAACCTCATCATCGTCGTCATCCCGCTCTTCCTGCTTGCTGTGGGTATCGCGGGTTTCATCCTCGAAGCGCGCTTCCCCGACTCGACGGCGGTCATCACCCGGTTCCTCCTGGATTACCTTCCGGCCGTCGGAGGGGACGTCGAGCTCGTCCAGAGCGTGGAGCGCGTCGTCCAGCAGATCCTCGCGGAGCGCACCAGCTTCGGGCTCGTCGGTGCGCTCTTCTTCATCTGGATCTCGACGCGGCTCGTCGGCACGCTGCGCACCGTGCTGCGCAACGTCTTCGACGTCCCCGTGGACCGGGGGATCGTCCGCGGCAAGATCTTCGATGCCCAGATCGTGGTCATCGGGGGCATGCTCATGACGATCAACCTGGGCATCACGATCGCCGTGGAGGCCTTTCAGCGCTTCGGGATGGACCTCGTGGGGCTCGAGGACCGCGGCATCATGCGCGCCGCCGAGAGCGCCGTCGCGGACATCCTCGCCTTTCTCTCGATCTGGTTTCTCTTCCTCCTGGTCTACCATTATCTCCCCCGTCGCCTGCCCCCCTGGCGCACCGCGATCATCGCAGCCACGGTCACCGCGGTCTTCTTCGAGGCGATGAAGCTCGTCTTCGCCTGGTACGCCACGGACGTCGCCGACTACAGCACCGCCTACGGCAACCTCACGACCGTCGCGATCCTCTTCTTCTGGATCTATTACGGCTCGGTAGTGTTTATTTTCGGCGGACACGTCGCCCAGGTGAGCACGCTCCGCAGGCAGGAGCGGCTGCAGTGGATGGAGTGGAACGAGCGCACGCGCGAAAGCGTCGCGCCCGAACGGGGCAGGGAGTCGGAATGACGGAGCGGGACAGCCGGAAGCTCATCGCCCGCAACCGCAAGGCCAGGCATGAGTACGAACTCCTGGAGCACTTCGAGGCGGGCCTGGTCCTGCGCGGTCCGGAAGTGAAGTCGGTGCGGGCCGGCAAGGTCGCCTTCCAGGACGCCTTCGCCCGGGTCGAGCGGGGAGAGGTCTGGCTCTACAACTTTCACATCAGCCCCTACGAGCCCGCGACGCGCCAGAACGAGGACCCGCTGCGGCAGCGCAAGCTCCTCCTGAAGAAGCGCGAGATCGAGAAGCTCATCGGTGGCGTGGAGGAAAAGGGGCTCACCCTCATTCCCACCGAGCTCTACTTCCGCGGTGGATACGCCAAGCTCTCCATCGCGCTCGCCCGGGGACGCAAGCTGTACGACAAGCGCGAGAAGCTCAAGCAGAAAACGCAGGAACGGGAAGCCCGGCGAGCCGTCCGGCAGGAGTAGCTGCCGCGACGGAAGGACGCGGAACCCGCGACCGAAGACCGCTTACGATCGACTGGATCCTCTTGCCCGAACAGACATGCCCGGAATCCAGATCCCCCACACCTCCTCTCTCCCCGGTACGAGCGTCATGCGCCTCTACCTCCTCGCGGTCGCGATCCTGATCGCGGGAGCCGCGTTTCCCGTCGAAGCGGACGCCCAGTCGCGCGCCGACCGCTGGACGCCGTCCCCGGATGACGCGGTCCGTATCGTGGGACTCGGCGGGAGCGAAGACGTGATCCTCGTCCCGCTCCACCGGGATCGGGGCTTCGCCGCGATCTCGGCGCGGACGCTTTCCGATCTGGGATGGACGCTTTCGCGCGGGGGAGAGACGCTGGGCGTCGCTCTCGACGACGGACCGGCGTTTCGCGCCCACGCAGGCACCCCGTTCCTCCTCTGGCAGGGGCAGCGCGTCCAGCTGGCATACCCCCCCTACATGGAAGGGCGAGACTTCTTCCTTCCCTTCCAGGTGATCTCGGATGTGCTTCCCTACATCCTCGACGACCTGTACAGTTACGACTCGGGCTCCCGCACGCTGCGCGTCGGCACTCCGGTCGCGGCGCTGAGGCGGCCCGAGCCCTCTCCCGTGAGCGTGGTCGTCATCGACCCGGGACACGGAGGTCACGACCCCGGGGCCCGCGGCCCGGGGGGCACGCGTGAGAAGGACGTCGCGCTCGCGATCGGGCTCGCGCTGGCGCGGGAGCTCGCGGGGGACCCCACGCTCGAGGTGCACCTCATCCGGGACGCCGACGTCTACGTCCACCCGTGGGAGCGTGGCGAGATCGCGCTGGGCCTGAAGGGAGATCGTCCGGGCGTCTTCCTCTCGATCCACGCCAATGCCATGCCCTCGTCACGGGCCGTGCGAGGCTTCGAGACCTACTTCCTCTCGGAAGCCCGCACGGAGCACGAGCGGCGCGTGGCGGCCGTCGAGAACGCGCCCGTCTACACCGGGCGGGTGTCGGACACCGGGCCGTCGGACGATACCGGGCTCACGTCGATCCTCCGGGAGCTGCGGTACGTGGACGACCAGCACTGGTCCGCGCTCCTGGCGGACATGGTGCAGAACGAGCTCGCCGTCTTCCACCCCGGGCCGAACCGCGGGGTGAAGCAGGGGCCCCTCGCCGTGCTCACGAACTCGCTCATGCCGTCCGCGCTCATCGAAGTCGGCTTCCTCACGCACCGCGAGGAAGAGCGCCTGCTCGCGGACGCCTCCTTTCAGCAGGACGCCGCCGCCTCGATCGCGCGGGCGGTCCGCTCGTTCTTCGGGCGCTATCCTCCGGGCCGGGCGAGCTCCGTCGATCGTTAGGGGGCCATTGAAGTCGTCCAGCCCGCCGCCGTTGGGCGCACCGGACACCGCTTCGCGGCGGTGCCCGGATCCGCAGGCAGGAGTCCCCGGAGCAGGCAGGAGTCCCCGGATCCGCAGGCAGGAGTCCCCGGATCGCAGGCAGGAGTCCCCGGATCGCAGGCAGGAGTCCCCGAAATCAAGTCAGAAACGACGGGCTGTGTAATGCCTGGTGCGCCGAGCTCCGGGCTCTGCCGCGGACAGAGAATGCAAGCCGTGAATCGGACCGTGACGTGCGTCCCGCCCGGGAGCGTTTCCCCCAGAGTGACCTTTCGACGCGCGCTCGACGGACAGGGGTCACTTGGGGTGAACTATTCCACTGAAGTGACCACTCGCTCATCG
>JBBDIW010000099.1:0-4856 GCA_040880165.1 Gemmatimonadota bacterium
CCCAGGTGGAACCCGCCGTCCGCCTCGAAGTGGTCGCGCGTCTGCGCCCAGACGGCGAACAGGGTGGAGCCGGGCCGGTACTCCCACCGCAGCACGACGTTGGAGCGAAACTGCTTCACGTTGAAGTCCGGGTCGTTCCAGCTCCGGGGGGTTCCGCTTCCGTCCAGATCCGCCGACCAGGCGCCTCCCGCCCGGGTCGCGGCGACGGGGGCGAAGCGGTCCTCGTACTCCGCGGCGCGCGGGTCCGCGACCTGCTTGAAGTCGGTGTATTCGCCGGAGCTCATGAAGGGCTGGGCGTAGACCTGGAGCGAGAGATTGGGCGTGAACGTGTAGTCCGCCCGCGCCGTGAGCCCGAAGGTGGTCTGGTCCAGGCGCCCGAAGAGGAAGTGCGCGTCGTCGTCCGTGTCGATGCGCGTCACCCACTGGCGATCGTTCGAGTTCCGGCTGATGAAGGGCCCCACACGCAGATTCGCGCGTCCGGAAGGCCGCCAGCGGAGGTTCGGCGAGGTGTGGTACGACCAGGAATCGCTCTCGCTCCGCACGTTCCAGCTCCCGTTCAGATTGAAGTGTACGTCCTTGCGGGAGTCCGTTCCGAACCCGAGCCACCCGTTCATGTTCGGCTCCTGGATGAACGCGGGGCCCCCGCGCAGGAGCCCCGTCGAGAGTCCTCCGGCGTTCCCGTTCAGGCCTCCCCACAGCTCCCAGTTGTTCAGGAACTGGACGTTGCCGTTGACGTTTCCGCCGTGGTTGACCTTCTCTCCGCCGTACGTGCGGCTGTTCCAGCCGTTCATGTTGATGCGCCACTGCCGGAACCGCCCCGGGGTGCTCTGCGCGTACCCCACGTATCCGAAGGCGGAGATGAAGTCCCCTTCGGTCATGAAGCCGAGGTCGTTCGCCTCGAAACCGGGGGAACGGATCTGGTTGCCGACGGCGAAGCGCCACGGACCGCCTCCGGACTTCCAGAGTTCGAGCGTGCTCGTCCAGCCCCCCAGCGACGTGCGCGTGGGGTCGAGCTCGACGTGATCCGCGTCCGGTCGCTGGAAGTAGCGCACGGGAGAGCGCTGCGTGCGCAGCAGCGCCTCCTCCGAGCCGGCCACGTGCGAGCCCAGGATGGAGCCGTTGAAGGAGTAGTGGCCGCCCTCGCCGAAGCGGTGGCGGAAGTCGACGCCCCCCGTGTATGCGGACGAGTGGAGCGCCAGGGCATCGGCGGTGCCGCCGTCGCGCAGGGTCGTGGTCCCGATGAAACCGACGGCGCTGCGGCCCTCGCGGAAGTCCTTCTGGAGGCGCGCGACGCTGTAGCTCGCCAATGGCTCGACCGCGACCTCGAGACGCTCGCCCGCGCCGGTGTGGACGCGGGCGGACTCCTCGTTCGTGAGCGCGTTCATGAGCCCGATCGACCAGCCGTCCGCGGTCTTTCCGGAGAGCTTGCCCGCCGCGATGATGCGGGACTGCCCGGGCGCATCCACGTATCCGCCCTCCGGGTTCGCACGCCCCTGAGGCGGCCGGCCGACGCGGCGCGAGTAGAAAAGCGACTGGTTCGAGCCGTCCCCGTCGCCGATCCCGAGCCCGGCGCGGAAGATGTTCGATCCCTCCACGAAGAAGGGTCTGCGCTCGGGCAGGAAGGTCTCGAAGGCGGTCAGGTTGACCTGCCCGGGATCGGCCTCGACCTGCCCGAAGTCGGGGTTCATCGTCAGGTCGAGCGTGAGGTTGCTGGTGATGCCGTACTTGATGTCGGCGCCGACGGCGCCGGAGTGGTCCGTACTCGAGTGGAACGGGTTCGCGGGGTCGCCGGGCGCGCGCTCCGTTCGCGCCAGGACGTACGGCTGGATCTCGATCCTGCGGGGCGGCCGGAGATTCTCGAGGCCGCGCAGTGTCCCCGAGCGGGAGACGATGGCGTTCTCCTCCTGCGAGAGCGGAGCCCAGGTGGACGTCTCGTTCTGGCGCGCGTGATCGCGGGCGAAGTTGATGCCCCAGTGCTGAACGGACGCCCCGGAGAAGCGGAGCTGCGAATACGGGATGCGGAACTCGGCCGTCCACCCTTCGGCGTCGATGCGGGTCGCGACGTCCCACACCGCGTTCCACCCGCTGTCTTCGCCCGTGTCGTCGAAGTGGTAGATGTCCCGCTTCACGCCGAGCGGGTTCACGCCGAAGCGGAAGGCCGTGCGCCGATCGAGGTAGCTGTCGATCATGACCCAGAGCCAGTCGGAGTAGGACGACTCGTCGCGTCGGGTGAGCTGCCCCACGATCGAGTCCGGGGCGGCGTCGTACGCCCGGATGGCGACGTAGAGTGCGTCGTCCCCGTAGAGGACGCGGGCCTCGGTGGGCTGCGACGCCCGAATTCCCTCGCGCGGGCGGAACTGCACGAAGCCGTCGGCCACGGGCGCGGTGCGCCACGCCTCGTCGTCCAGCACGCCGTCGATGTCCGGCGCGGCGGTGGTCAGCCGGACCGCCTCCATCACCGGGGCGACCGTGCGGACGGCGGACTCGGCCGCGCTTTCGTCGCTTCCGTTGCCCACGTACTGTGCTGCGAGCGGGGAGGCGCTCCCGAACAGCCCGGTGGCGGCGCTCAGCAGGAGGAGAGGGATCAGGACGCCGGTCGTCGTTCGAGTCTTCATGGTACTTCCTCTTGCGGTTGGGTATCTGCGTTCGGGCCGATCCGCCCCCCATCGATACCTTGGACGACACTCCCTACGGAGTGGTTGTGAATCAGGTTTCGGACGACCCGGACGACTGTCGAAACGGCTTGGAGGAGTGGAATGAACGCGATGCGGTCATCGAACGGGAGCGGCACCGGCGCGGAGGGCGGCGACGTCGGCGGGGCCCCCGGCGGCTCGACTTCGGACCCCGGACGGCCGGGTGCGCGACCCGCTGGCGCGGGCGCCGACTATTTCAAGGGCCACGGCCTCGGCAACGACTACCTCGTCTTCGAAGGCGCGTCCGAAGCCGCGTCCGGGCTCGCGTCCGTCGCGGCGGGCGATCCGGCGCCCAACCCGCTGTCGAACCGAGCATGGACGCTCACCCCCTCCGCGATCGGGCGCGTGTGCGACCGCTGGCGCGGCGTCGGCAGCGACGGGATCGTGGTGCGGCTTCCGGATGCGGGCGCGCAGGCGAACGAAGGCAGGGTCTTCCGGCTGCGGATGTTCAATCCGGATGGATCGGAGTTCGAGCGGAGCGGCAACGGTCTTCGCATCCTCGCCGCATACCTGGCGTCTCGGGGGGAGGTGGGGAGCGAGCCGTTCACGGTCGAAGTCGGCGGCAGCCGGCTCCCGCTGCGCGTGCTCGGGAGGGAGCCGGGCGGCGTCTACGACGTGTCGGTGGGGATGGGAACCGCGGGGCTGCGCGACGAGGACGTGGAGCTGGATCGCGCGCGCCTGGAGGCGGATGCGACGCTGCCCCTCGAGCCCGGCGGCTTTCGGACCGTCTCGGTGGGCAACCCGCACTGCGTCGTCTTCACGGAGGACCACTCGGAGACCGCGCTCGCGGCGATCGGGCCGCGGGTGGCCACCCATCCGGCCTTTCGCAACGGGACGAACGTGCAGCTGGCGCGGAGGACGGGCGAGAACCGCATCCGCATCGCGATCTGGGAGCGCGGCGTGGGGCGCACCTCCGCATCCGGCACGAGCTCCTGCGCCTCGGCGGTCGCCGCGGTCCGCGAAGGGCTCGTGCCGCCGGGAGAAGTCGTCGTCGAGATGGAAGGAGGGACGCTCTTCGTGACCGTCACGGAGGCGCTGGACGTCACCCTGCGCGGGCCGGTGCAGGAGATCGGGACGGGCACGCTGGCGCAGGGCTTTCTGGAGGCGCTGCGGGCGATGTGAGAGTGGCGGTCCCGCCGCGCAGGGGTGGAGCGCAGGGTGCGCGCCGCGCGCTCCCCGTCAGGTCCGGACGCGAGCCAGCAGGACGATTCCGGCTGCGAGAAAGAGGAAGTTCGGCAGCCAGGCCGCCATCAGCGGGTCCAGCGTCCCGCTCGCGCCGAACGCCCCCGCGACCTTGAGCAGGAGCATGTACAGCACGGTGGACGCCAGCGAGACCCCGATCCCGAACGCCGTCCCCCCGCGCTTCGAGCTGGTGGCGAGCGGCGCGCCGAAGAGGATGATGACGAGCGTCGCCATGGGGATCGCGAGCTTCTGCTCCTGCCGCACGAGCAGCTTCTGCGGATCGCCTCCGGAGCGGCGGATCACGTCCACCTGGTGCCCCAGCTCGGAGTACGTCAGCTCGTCCTCGTCGTAGACTTCTTCCAGGAGCTGGTCCGGGCGCTCCGTGAATCCCCGCGGATAGAGCGTCTCGAAGCTGTAGGCGTTCTCGATCTCGCCACTGCGAGGAGAGAGCTGGCGCAGGTAGCCCATTCGGAGAACCCAGCCATCGGTGGGGTGGTAGACCGCCTCCTCCGCGACCACGTGCAGCGACGGCACCCCCTCCCTGGTGCTGATCTTCTCCATGGTGATTCCCTGGATCCGATCGTCGATCGTGGTCAGGCGCCGGATCGAGATCGTGCGGCCGTCCTCGCCCTGGTACACGAAGTTCGAGCGCCATTCGCGCGCGAGATTCCGCTCCTCCAGGATCTGCGCGGCCATCCGGTTCGTGCGCGGCACCAGCTCGCTCAGCGCGAGTGCGCAGGCGGTCAGGCCGACGCCGAGCAGGATGATGGGGGCGATGATCCGGTAGAACGAGATTCCGCCGGCCTTCGCCGCCACGATCTCCTGGTGCGACGTCATGGAGTGCACGGTGAAGACGGCCGCCAGAAGACCCGCTACCGGGAAGGACCAGAGGACGAACTTCGGGAACTGGTACACGTACGCCTCGCCCACCTGCAGCGCCGTGAGGCCGCGGTCCAGGTACTTGTCCAGGTTCTCGGTGAC
>JBBDIW010000099.1:4956-13634 GCA_040880165.1 Gemmatimonadota bacterium
CCACCTGCAGCGCCGTGAGGCCGCGGTCCAGGTACTTGTCCAGGTTCTCGGTGACATCCCCCAGGACGAAGAGAAGGGGCGCCCCGAACACGAAGATCAGGAAGAGGCGCAGGAAGCTGGTCGCGACGAGACGGTCGAGGATGCGGATCATCCGCCCCCCGCTCCCGCCCGGGCCTCGGCCGGCGCGTCGGCGCGCCGTTGCTCGTGGCCGCGCAGCCTGCGCATGCGCCGCTTGAACTTGAACAGAACCTCCTCCCAGCCCCCTCCGCGCGTCGTGGAGCCGGCCTTCCCCATGCCCGCCAGGAGCCACGCGGCCAGCGCCATGAAGAGGAGGTTCGCGGCCCACATCGCCAGCATCGGGTTCGCCTTCCCCCGGTCGGCCAGCCGCTCACCCCCCAGCAGCCCCATCCAGTAGATGCCGAAGATCAGGAGCGACATCGCGATGACCATGCCGACCCCGCCCCGGGGGAAGCGCATGGCGAGCGGCCCGCCGAGAAGCACGAAGATGATGCACGCGAAGGCGATCGCCCACTTCTTGTGGATCTCGACCTCGTACGTGTACGCGTTCAGTTCGAGCGTGCGCGCCCGCTGCGCGCTCGTCTGGTGCTGCTGCGCGACCTGGCGCGTGAGCGGGTCCCGGCCGGCGCGGGAGGGGGTGGACGCGCTCGGACGCGACGGACGGGTGGAGACGACGGGGGCTTCCGCCATCAACGTGTCCTCGTCCGCCCCCTCTTTCGCGAGCGGCTCGGCCGGCGCCTCCTCCTCCGGCAGTCCCAGCGCCTGTCGCACCGCGTCCAGCGACTGCTCCCGCCCACTCGTCCGCAGTTTCGCGATCTGATCGTGTTGCGCCTGAACCCTGTCCCGGAGCATGCTGATGTTCATTTCCCGGTCCGTCCGCTGTCCTCCGCCGAGCTGGCGCTCCAGCTCGTCGGCCACCCCCTTCAACTGAATCACCTGCGTCTCATAGAAATTCCGCTGGAAGGTGCCCGGCTCGTCGTTCGAGACCTCGTGGATCACGCCGTCGTGGAGCGTGAGGTAGAGGTCCGTGCGCCCCGCGCTGAACGCCATCGTGCCGTGGTCGGCGTAGATCGTCCGGTACCGTCGCGCGTCGCTCACGTCGTAGATCACGACGTCGGTGAGCTCGTTCGTCTCCGTGTCGATCGCGGATGCCTGGAGAAAGTAGACGGTCTGCCCGCTGGCGTTGCGGATCTCGTTCACCACCTGCTCGCGCAGCTCGAAGGTCGGACTCTTGCGCACGAGATCCGACATCAGCCCCTTCAGGCGATGATTCGACTCCGGGAGGATGCGGTCGTTGAAGATGAACATGACACCGCCCATGATGATGCCCACCCCGACCAGGGGAACGAGGAGTCGGGCCGGCTTGATGCCTCCGGCGGACATGGCGGTGATCTCGTTGCCGGCCGTAAGTTCGGAAAAGGTATAGAGGACGGCGACGAGAATCGCCATCGGCAGGGTGAGCGCGATGGTGTGCGGCAGCGAGAGCACGAGGAACTCCGCGATCACCGTCCACGACAGCCCCTTGCCGGCCAGGAGCTCCAGGCGCTGCGCCACCGCGTTCAGGAAGATCAGCGCCGTCAACGCCGTGAGCGCGAAGACGAAGGGACCCACGTGGGCCCGGATAAGGTACCTTGTCAGTATTCCCATGCACACCCTGAAGGGGCCGGAGCCATGCCCGCCCGGCCTGCCGAAAGCGCCCGGTGCGGAAACCGGCCCGGCTTCCGTTGCTTTCCGTGAACGATCAGGTTCGACTCTTGGCCAGACCCGCGCTCAGCCGCCTCCTTACACTTTTCCGGGAAATCCGATCCCGGGGGAGCGCCGGGGAACCCGAACCGGAACGGGCGGCGGGTAAGCCCCGACGGGGCACTCCGGGCACTCCCGGAACTCCGGCTTCGCCGGGCATGACGGGCCGCCGCTTCGCGCTCGGCATTCTGCTGGCCGCCGCCCTCGGCGCTTCTGCGGGCGCCTGCGCCTCGCCGGGCGCGCAGTCCGCCGACGCCGCGGGGCCCGGCGCGGATTCGACCGCCGTCGCCGATGCGGGGCGTGGCGCGGACTCCATGGCCGTTCCGGCTCCCCCCGCGCCGTCCCGCACGCCGCTCCGCGACCTGCTTCTCGCCGACCCCGGTCGCGGGGTCCTGCTCTCGGACACGCTGCTGCCTCCCGCGCTGCTCCGCTCCTTCTTCGACTTCCCGGAAGCGTCCGACGAAGGGCCCCGGCTCCACCTGGGGTACGGCATGGTGGCGCTCCCCTTCACGATCGTCTTCGGCGGCCGGACCCCCGGGGGCATGTTCGAGAACCCCTTCGACGCGCGAGCCGGAGCACCCGGCGGCGCGCGCCCCGTTCCCGGCGTTCCCGTCCCGGGCGCCCGCGCGCCGGCCGGGGGCAACGCCCTCTGGCCCGCCGCGCAGGACACGGCGTTCCGGGGCCGCTTCGAGCCCCGCTACGTCCTGCGCCCCCGTCAGCTCCACGATTTCCGCCTGCGGGCGGCGCGCGATCCGACCGCGGCGGACACGCTGGTGAACCTCCCTTCGCGCCCGGGCGCGGTTCCGCCGGGCGACGCAGCGGCGGGCGACCGGACCGACGCCCTCTCCGTCTTCGTGAGCGAGCACTCGGACCTCGGCATGCGCTTTCGCGGGCGCGGCGAGCTCGGGGGCGACTGGACCCGCTTCCGGCCGTGCGACAGCGGTGTCGCCTTCACCTGCGACCCGTCGCTCCTGCCGCAGCTCAGCCCCGAGCTCCAGTTCGGCGTCGAGGTGGGCGGAACCGTGTCGGACAGGATCCACCTGAACGTGGACTACGACCAGGCCCGCGAGTTCTCGGGCGCGAACAACATCAACATCTACTATCAGGGCTTCGAAGGCGAATTCCTGCAGCGGCTGGAAGTCGGCGACGTCACCTTCGCCCTTCCGGAATCGCGCTTCCTGACCCAGGGCATTCCGGCGGGCAACTTCGGCTTCCGCGCCACCGCCCAGGCCGGTCCCGTGGACTTCCAGACGGTGTGGGCGCAGCAGAGCGGAGACCTCTCCACCCGCAGCTTCCAGCTCGCCGGCACCGGCGACGCGCGCGCCTTCGTGCAGGAGGATACGCTCGTCCTGGACGACGCGGACTACGTGCGGGGCCAGTTCTTCTTCCTCACGGATCCGCGCGAGATCGCCGGCTACCCGCACATCGACGTGCTCTCGCTTTCCGCGGCCGACCTTCCCGCCTCGCTCGCCCCCGGCGCGCTGCCTGTGCAGCTCTACCGGTTCGAGGCCGACCCGTTGATGCGCCAGCAGGTGGAGGGGTACATCCAGGCGGACGCCGTCGCCGAACGCGACGGCGAGACGCTGCGGGAAGCCGGGTGGTTCCGCTACCTGCAGGAGGGGGTGGACTACGTGCTCCACCCGAGCGGGCTCTGGGTGGTGCTGCGGATCCCCATGCGCCCCAACGAGGTGCTGGCCGCCACGTACGTCACCGCGGCGGGCGACACGATCGGCGACTACACGCCGGAGCGCATCTACAACGCCGGCGGGCGGCCGACCCTGCGCATGCTGCGCGCCTCGGGTCCGAACCACCAGCCCGGCCGCCCCACCTGGGACCTGGAGATGCACCAGGTCTACCGCATTTCGGGGTCGCACGAGGTGGAGGAATCGTCCGTGGACCTGTCGATCTCGCTGGGGGAGGCGAGCGCGGGCCGGACCTTCAAGCGGGGCCCGACCGGCGAGGAGATCTCCTTCCTGCGCCTCTTCGGGCTGGACGAGCACGCGCCGCGCGACCGCGTCGACGTCCCCGCCGTCTACAAGCCGGGGGAGTCGTTCTTCGACGAGCAGCCCGCGGTATCCGGCACATTCATCGTCTTTCCGACGCTGCGTCCCTTCCAGCTGCCGCCTCCCGTTCCCTCCGAGAACCTCACGGCCGAGCAGGCGCTGGCGGTGCTGGGCAGCGACGCGAACAGCCGGATCTACGAAGCGGGCGACCCGTTCGAGCGCATCAACGGCGGGCTCTTCCGTCTCACGATTCCGTTCCGGATCCGCAGCGACGGCGCCATCTCGTCGTTCTCGCTGGGCGCGTTCGGCATCCGCGACGGCAGCGAGCGGATCTACCTGGGGAACCGGCTCCTGCACGCGAACCAGGACTACGTGGTGGACTACGACGTCGGCATGGTCACGCTGCTCGACCCCGAGCTCCTGCTGGGCACCGCCACGGACACCGAGATCCGCGCGAACTTCGAGCAGAAGGCGATCTTCCAGGTGGCGCCCACCTCGGTCTTCGGCCTGAACGCGCACTACGGGCTGGGGGAGCGGGGCGGGGTGAACGTGATCGGGCTGTACCAGAGCGAGCGCACCGTGGTGCGCCGGCCGCAGCTGGGGGTGGAGCCCGGCTCGATCATGCTGGGCGGGGTGAACGGGGAGCTGCGCTTCGACGCGGGATGGATGGACCGCGCGCTCGCGCGCGTTCCGGGGCTCTCCGGCTCGGGAAGCTCTTCGCTCACGGTGGGCGGCGAGATGGCGCTCTCGCTCCCGAACCCGAACACCCAGCGCGACGTCTTCCTGGACGACTTCGACGGGACGGCCGACCTGCCGATCCCGATCCGGAGCGCGAACTGGCAGCTCGGCAGCGCCCCCACCTTCATGGACGGGGCCGACGGCGTCCTCCCCGCCGTGCTCGACGAGACGACCCTCGCGAACCTCGTCTGGCAGCACACCTGGGTGGAGGAGGGCTTCGGGGGAGACAGCCTGGGCATCTTCGAGGGGTTCTTCCCGCAGCAGGAGATTGACCGGCAGATCAATATCGCGGGAAGCGGCTTCCGCGAGCCGGGCCTGCTCATGACGTTCGGGCGCCAGCCCGGCGAGGCGCACCGGTGGCGCTCCGTCACGACCGTGCTCAGCCCTTCGGGCACGGACCTGACGAAGACGGAGTTCCTGGACTTCTACGTGGCGGAGGGCGACTCGCTCTCGCTGGTGCTCGACCTGGGGCGGGTGAGCGAGGACGCCTTCTTCGTGGACCCGCAGGGGATGACGAGCGGGGTGCGGCCGGACGGCGAGCCGTGGGGGCTGGGCATCCTGGACCAGGAGGCGGACCCGATGCGCGGCGAGATCTGGAACGACGACGCGGACGCGGTGGGCCTCTGGGGGGGGACGTGCGTCGCGGAGCGGAGCCGCGTCTACCGCGTCGGTGACTCGCGCGCCAACTGCACGCGCAGCAACGGCCGCCGCGATACGGAGGACCTGAACGGCAACGGCGTGCTGGACACCGAGGAGCGCTACATGCGCTACGTCGTGCGGCTGGACGGCTCGTCCCCCTACCTCGTGCGCGACCGCAACGAGACCGGCACCGCCTTCCGCCTCTACCGGATTCCGCTGAGGGGGCCGGACGCCGTGAACGTGGGTGGGCTCTTTTCGGAGGGCGACTGGCGCGGCGTCCAGCACCTGCGCGTGACGTTGACCGGGAACCGGCGGGGCTCGCTGACCCTCGCCCGCATGCGACTGGTCGGCTCGCGCTGGGTGAAGCGCGCGCAGGAGGGCGTCATCCGGGGGATCGCGGGGGACACGGTGGCGCTCGGGGGCCAGGTGGAAGTCACGCCGGTGAGCGTCCTGACGGAAGGCGCCGCGTACCAGGCGCCCCCGGGCGTGCTCGAAGAGCTGGACGATCCCACCTCCGCGTTCAGCGGCCGCGGCGTCGAGTTCAACGAGAAGTCGCTGGGCATCCGCTACCGCGACATCGGGCCGGACGAGCGGGTGGAGATCTACAACCGCTTCCAGCAGCCCCGGAACTTCCTCACGTACCGGCAGGCGCGGCTCTGGGTGGTGCCCCGCGCGGGCGACTGGGGCCCGGGCGCGCCGCTGTCGTTCTTCATGAAGGTGGGCACGGATCCGGAGAACTTCTACCTCTTCCGCACGCGCAGGGAGGCCGCCGCCAGCCCCGACGCCGTCTCCGCGACGGACTGGCTGCCGGAGGTGGTCGTCGACTTCGAGGAGTGGCTCGTGCTCCGGAGCCGCGCCGAGCAGCGCATCCTGGAGAACCCGCCGGGGCCCGCGGATGGGCCCGTGGTGGAGTGGAGCGCGGACTCCACGTACGCCGTGGTGATGAAGGACCGCGCGCGCGCGCCGAATCTGGCCGCGGTGCGCGAGCTCTCGCTGGGGGTGTGGAACGAGGGCGACTTCGCGACCACCGGCGAGCTGTGGGTCAACGAGCTGCGGCTCGGCGCGGCGGTGCGGAACGCCGGGGCGGCCACGTCGGTGCACGTGGACTTCGCGGCCGGCGACTTCGCGTACACGCGCGTCTCCTGGTCGGACCGGGGGGCGTACTTCCGGCAGCTGGAAGGGGAGCCGTCGTACCAGGACGACCGCGGGCTCGACGTCAGCTCCACGCTGCAGCTCGGACGGTTCGCGCCGGAGGAGTGGGGCGTCGAGATCCCGCTGAACGTGCAGGTGAGCCGCGCGCGGGAGGATCCCACCTTCCTGTCCCGCAGCGACGTGCGGGGCGACCAGCTCACCGGGCTGCGGGAGACCGCGTCGCGTCGCACGTCGATCCAGCTCGGCTTCCGCAAGCGCACCCCCATGGCCGATCCGCGCCTGGGCTTCGTGCTGGACGGGCTCGACGCCCGGATCGGGTACGCGCGCACCGGCGCCACGACCGTCACCACCGAGAGCGCCTTCGACCACATCGACGCCCGCATCGGCGTCTACCGCTCGCCCGGGCGGCGCGACGTGGGGGCCGTGCCCGCGTTCCTACACCCCGTGGCGGACTTCCTGCTGGGCGACACGCGGCTGCGCTGGAGCCCGGAGCGGCTGAGCTTCGGCACGACCTGGTTCCACCAGGAGAGCCGGATCGCGCGCTACGACGAGATCCTCGTGCTGCCCGGCGCCGGCCCCGCGCCCTTCAGCCACGCGCCGAGGGAGGGGCTCGAGAACCAGGCGCAGATCGGGTTCCGCCCGTTCGACGCGGTCACCGGAAGCCTGAGCTTCACCTCCAGCCGCGACCTCCTCGACCCGTCCCGCACGATCGCCGACGCCGCGCTCCACCCCCTCCTCAGAGCCGAGCGCCTGCGCCTGGGCGGCGTCGACGTCGGGTGGGAGACGAACCGGCGCATCCAGACGCGGCTGGGCTACCGCCCGGACCTCGCGGAGTGGCTCCGCACCGACTTCACGATGACGACGATCTACGGCTCGGACCGGAACGTGGGCTTCGTGCAATGGACGGAGGGCGCGGGAGGCGTGCCGGAGCTGCAGCGCAACGCCAGCGGCCAGCGCGACGTGCGGGCGTCCGTGTCGCTGGATCCGGGGGGGATCGCGGGGAGCATGCTGGGGGAGGAGGCGGCGGAGGAGGAGGGCGCGTGGCGCAGGAGCGTGCGCATCGTCGCCGGCGCCTTCGACCCGCTCAACGCCACCTGGACGGACGGCGTGGTCTCCCGCTTCAACCGCGAGGCCTTCGATCCCGGAGGCGCGTTCCAGCTGGGGTGGGGCAGCCTGGACCCCGCCGGCTTCGTCCTGCCCGGAAGCGCCGCGGTGCTGACGGACCGGACGTCGGTCGCGGCGGGCTCCGGGGTGCGGCTTCCGCTGCGGATGCACGTGAACGTGGACTACGCGTGGATGGAGACGCTCACGCTGGACCAGCGCAGCGACCGCGCGACCACGAACGAGCTCTGGCCCAACGTGCGCGCGGGCTTCACGGACTTTCCCCTCCCGACGTTCATCCGGCCGGTGCTCGACCGGCTGAGCCTCAGCTCGGGGTACCAGCGCACCGTGCAGGAGACGGGCTTCGGCGGTGGCGTCCAGCGCCGCTACCGGGAGGACATCCGTGTTCCCTTCGACTTCGCGCTGCGGTGGACGGCGGGGCTGACCATCGCCTACCGGGGCTTCGTCGGGACGGGACGGGGCACCGACCCGACGGGAGACACGGAGCGCGACCAGCTGACGCAGACGGTGTCGCTCTCCGCCTCGTTCCTCCCCCCCGACCTCGCCGAGCGGCTCGATCGCCCGCTCACGCTCTCCGTCCAGTTCGGCTACGCCGAGCAGACCGACTGCCGGATCAACGTGGGGCGGCAGTCGTGCGTTCCGTTCGTGGACCAGGTGAACCGGAGCCTCGCGCTGAACCTGGACACCAGCGTCTCGCAGCTCGAGGTCGGCCTCCAGACGAGCTACACCGACCGGCGCTCCATGGTGGGCCAGCGCCCCGGCTCGACCCAGTTCCAGCTGGGCCTCTGGGGCCAGTTCCTCTTCAGCGCGGGAGAGCTTCCGCGGTAGGGAGGCGGCGACTGCGACGCCGTCGGAAGCGGTCACGATGGGCCGCGGGAGTGGCCGGCAGGCCCGAACCGTGGTCGGACACGTCTGTCGAGATGGTTGCCAAAGTCAACGACATCTGGATTCGGAAAAGCACCGGCAGACGCACAGATCACGACGAGACGCGCCGGAAAGCTCGCCAGGAAGTAGTTGACTTTGGCAACCAGTTGGTGGGTCGCCCGGGAAGCACTCCCGCGGAGCCCGTGGCCGCCGGCCGATGCGACGCGCCTGCCCCTCCTGTCGTTCTCACGCACATCGGGCCGATTCCGGTCAATCCGGCACAGGCTTCGCCCCCCCCCCGGCCGATTCTGCCATCCCGCCGCCCCGGCGCTCCCCTCACTTTCTCTCCCATGAGCGAGAGCGAGCGGCGGACCCTGCTCGGCGTCGCCTGCTTCCTCC
>JBBDIW010000100.1:0-13509 GCA_040880165.1 Gemmatimonadota bacterium
GACGGCCGCTTCCGCTGCCGCCACCGTCAGGACGAAGAAGACGAAGACCTGCCCCTCGATGCCCATGTACCGCGAGAGGGCGACGAAGGTGAGATTCACCGCGTTCAGCTGGAGCTCGATGCAGAGGAACATGATGATGGCGTTCCGCCGCACGATGACCCCGAAGGTGCCGATCACGAAGAGGATCGCGCTCACGATGAGAGCTTCGGTCAGCATCGGTCAGACCTTTCGCTTGGCGAGGACGAGAGCGCCGACCAGAGCAACCAGGAGGAGAATCCCCGTGAGCTCGAAGGCGACGACGTAGTCGGTGAAGAGAGGCCGCGCGATCACGCCGATGATGCCCTGCTCGGCGATCGCCGCATCCAGCGCCTCGGGTCCGGGGAAGCCTGCATAAATCGGGGCGTCGGTGGCGCCGCGCAGGCGCTGCGCCAGGAGCCCCGCCAGGGCGCCCGACGCGATGAAGGCGAGCACGGACCAGAGCCCGGTGCGCATGTCCCTGCGGTAGTCGTGCCCGATGTTCAGGAGCATGATCACGAAGAGGAAGAGGACCATGATGGCCCCCGCGTATACGAGGATCTGGATCGCCGCCAGGAAGTGCGCCTCGAGCAGGACGAAGATCCCGGCCATGCTGGCCAGGCTCACGACCATGAAGAGAAGGCTCCCCACGGGGCTCTTCTGGATGACCACGCCGATCGCCCCGCCGATGGCGACCGCGGCGAAGATGTAGAAAAGGATCTCAACCATGAAAGCCCCTCCGGGGCGGCAAAGCTGCCCCTTCGGGGGCGTTGGCGACAATCATCGCGAGCGGACGCGGCCGCTCGAAGGGAGACATCCTTCCGACCGACACCCTCATTCCGAGCGGGGATCCGACGGATCCCAGAGCGCCGTCACGGGATGCTCCTGCTCCATCAGGCGGTCCAGGTCGTAGACAAACCGGTCGCGGGTGTACTCCGCGTTCTCGAAGTGCTGCCCCACGTGGATCGCCTCGACGGGGCAGACTTCCTGGCACATCCCGCAGAAGATGCAGCGGAACTCGTCGATCTCGTAGACGATGGGGTAGCGGTTGCCCTGGTCGTCCTCGCCCCCCACCAGCTTGATGCAGTTGGCCGGGCAGACGGTGGGACAGAGGCCGCATGCGACGCACTTCGGGCGCCCGTCGGCGTGTACCTCCATGCGGTGCGTCCCGCGCCAGCGCGGGTGGAGCTCGGTCTGCTCCTCCGGATACTGCTGCGTGACCTTTCCCGGCTTCACCATGTGCCTGAAGGTGAGCGCCATTCCCTTGAGCGAGGCCCGGAGGTAGGACGATCTTCCGACCTCCGGACGATGCATCACTTTGACATTGATCGACATGGCTTACCTCGAAGTCCCGGCGCCGGCGCCCGTCGCGGCGGGCGACCCGTCCTGCGGAATCCCGGGGGTGCGGGTCGGTCCGGCCACGCCGTGCGTGGCGCGGCGCGCAGGGGCGCGGGAAGAAATCGACGCGCCGGCGATGATCCGGTCGCGGTCGATGTAGAATACGAAGGCGATCGTGCAGAGCAGGCTCACCGCCGTCAGCACGAGGCCGTACAGGAAGCCGTACGGGACGCCGAGCTCGTCCAGCGTCAACACGGTCAGGGCAATCAGCATCACGTACGCGAGCGACACGGGAAGCATCACCTTCCACCCCAGGTGCATGACCTGGTCGTAGCGGAAGCGCGGAAGCGTCCAGCGCACCCAGATGAAGAGCACCACGAAGAAGAAGGTCTTGATCGCGAACGAGAGGAAGGTCAGGAGCGTCTTCCAGACCGCCGGCTCCGCCGCGACGGGGGCCCCGGCCGCCGTGAAGCCGGAAATCAGCACCCCCTCGTGCCAGAAGGCGTTCGCCCCGTTCCAGAAGGGGATGTCCCACCCCCCCAGGAAGAGCGTCGCCATCAGCGCCGCCGCCGTGAGCATGTGCGAGTACTCGGCGATGAAGAACATCGAGAACTTCATCGAGGAGTATTCGGTGTGGTACCCCGTCACGAGCTCCGACTCCGCTTCCGGCATGTCGAAGGGAAGCCGGTTCGTCTCCGCGAAGGCGGAAATCACGAAGAGCAGGAAGGCGAGCGAGAGCGGGAACGCGAACCAGAGCCCGAGCTGCTGCTGCTGCCAGACGATTTCCGTGAGCGTGACGTTGCCGGCCAGCATGAGGACGGGAATGATGCTCAGCCCCAGCGCGACCTCGTAGCTCACGAGCTGCGCGGAGGAGCGGAGCGACCCCAGGAAGGCATACTTGTTGTTGGATGCCCACCCGCCCAGGAAGATCCCGAAGACCCCCAGCGAGCTCAGCGCGAGCACGTACAGGATCCCGATGGGGATGTCCGCCACGATCATGTCCACGACGCCCCACGGCGTGGGCAGCGGGGCCGCGAACGGAATGACCGCGAATGTCACCAGGGCCGGCATGATGGAGAGCATCGGCCCCAGGATGAAGAACCAGCGCGACGCCGTGGCCGGGCTCGTCTCCTCCTTGAGGATGTTCTTGATGCCGTCCGCGATCGGCTGAAGGAGCCCGAAGGGGCCCACCCGGTTCGGCCCGAGCCGGTCCTGGATGAAGGCGGAGACCCGCCGTTCGAGCAGCGTCATCATCGCCACGACCACCATGGTCACGGAGAAGACCGCCATGACCTTGATCGCGGACGAGACGAGGAACGCCGTGGGGGAAAGCGTCGGATTCATCGGAGGGCCACCGGCTCGTTCACGATGGCACCGCGCGTGCCGATGGATTCGTAGCTGAGCCCGCTGAACGCGGGCGTCCTCGCGGCGACCGAGGCGAAGAGCTGCGCCGCCTGGGTCGGGATCTCACGGCCGTGCCGGGCGGCGAGCAGCGCCCCCAGAACGAGCCAGGCGGGGCGCGCGGCCCCGGGCGCGAGCAGCGCCGGCCAGAAACGCTGAACGCGCCCCTGGATGTTCGTGAAACTCCCTTCCTGTTCGGCAAAGGTCGTGGTGGGAAGCACGTAGTGCGCCGCCTCGGCCGCCAGCGGGCGATGCGTGCCCAGATACACGTACAGCGCGGCGTTCTCGCCGAAGGCCTCATCCTGGTCCACGAGGTCGTCTCCCAGCACGAACACGATACCCTTCGCGGCTCGCACCGCGTCCAGCCCCCCCTGCCCCGCATCGTCGCCCACGCGGGTGAAGCCGAGAAGCTCCGCTCCGCGCCCGTTGGGGGCGAGTTCGCGCCGGCGCGCCAGCGTCGGGAAGCCCGCGAGCACGTCCTCGTTCTCCGCACGCACGGAGCGGTACAGCAGGTCGCCCTCGCCGCCGCCCAGCTCCGCGACGAGCTCGGCCAGTGCGCCCAGTTCCTCGTTCGAGGCGTAGGGCGAGGCGACCGCCATCATGCCGCCCGAGGCGGCGCCGTCGCCGAGCCCCAGGAGCTGCCGGCTCAGCTGCTCGAGCGTCCCGCTCCATCCGGTGGCCTTCATTCCGCGGCGAGTCGCGACGGGCTCGTCGGTGGACGCAGCGCCTCCGGTCGACGATCCGTCCCCGGACGGCGCGGTCCGCACGAGCGGCACCTCGAGGCGGTCGCCCTCGTTGATCCACTCGTAGTTCAGGCGACCGTAGTCGCACATCCAGTGCGAGTTCACGTCCATGTTCGCACGGGGCTTCAACCGCTGCACGAGGTTGTCGCGCGAGTGGATGCTGATGTTGCACCCCTGGCTGCAGTTCGGGCAGACGGAGGGCGTGTGGTCCAGGTCCCAGGCCCGCGCCTTGTGCAGGAAGTCCTTCGAGACGAGCGCGCCCACCGGACAGATGTCGACGATGTTACCCGCGAACGCGGACTCGGAGAGCCCGGTATCGAAGAACGTGTCGATGATGGAGCGGTCCCCCCGTTCCACGACCGTCAGGAGCGGCTTCTCGTCCACCTCGTTCATGAAACGGACGCAGCGGGTGCACATCACGCAGCGGTCACCGTAGAAGAGGATGTCGCCCCCGAAGTCGTCCCGGCCGAAGACCCGCTTCGGCTCGCGGCTGCGCCCCTTGTCGGGCCCTTCCGCGTTCACGTAATCCTGGAACTTGCACTCGCCGGAGCGGTCGCAGATGGGGCAGTCCAGGGGGTGGTTCTGGAGATAGAACTCGAAGACGCCCTTCCGCATCTTCAGGGCGCCCTCGCTTTCCGTGTGCACGACCTGTCCCTCGGCCACCTGCGCCACGCAGGACGGCTGGAGCTTCGGTGCGCCCTCGATCTCGACGAGGCAGACCCGGCACATGGCCGGCGCGCTCAGCTCGGGATGATAGCAGTAGTGCGGGACGCGGATCCCGATCGATTCGGCGGCCTGGAGCACGGTCGTCCCCTTCGGGACGGACACCTCGTGCCCGTCGATCGTGAGGCTGACCTTCTCCGGCGGCGTGTTTTCGTTCTGAGCCATGGCGTGCGCTTTTCGCTTCCCTTGATTGGCTTCAGGCCACACCCGCCCGGTCGCCCGGACGGATGAGTGCGAGATATTCGTTCTTGAACTTCCGGATGGAAGAGACGACCGGAGCGGCCGCCGAATCGGAGAGGACGCAGATCGTGGTGCCGGTCATCTGGTCGCTCAGGTCCAGGAGCGTATCGAGATCCTCCTCCGTGCCCATCCCGTCCTCGATGCGACGCAGGATCTTCGTCATCCACGCCGTGCCCTCGCGGCAGGGGGTGCACTGCCCGCACGACTCGTGGGCGTAGAACTGTACCATGCGCCGCACCTGCTTCGGGATGTCGGTGGTCTCGTCCATGACGATCACCGAGGCGCACCCCAGCATCGAGCCCGTGAGCACGACGCCTTCGTAATCCAGGTTGCAGGCGGCGCACTCCTCCACGTTCATGAGCGGGACGGAACTTCCTCCGGGGATCACCGCCTTGAGCTTCCGGCCGTTCGGAATCCCGCCGCAGACGTCGTTGATCAGGTCCATGAGGGGGAAGCCCAGCGGAAGCTCGTAGTTGCCGGGGCGGTTCACGTGGCCGCTC
Organism: Gemmatimonadota bacterium; assembly: GCA_040880165.1. Lineage (GTDB taxonomy): Bacteria > Gemmatimonadota > Gemmatimonadetes > Longimicrobiales > Gaopeijiaceae > JBBDIW01. The sequence goes on from JBBDIW010000100.1 coordinate 4,961, forward strand.
ACGCAGAAGAGCTTCGTGCCCGGGCTCTTCTCGGTGCCCCACTGCCGGTACCACTCGCCGCCGTTCTCCACGATGTGCGGAATCGTGGCGAGCGTCTCGACGTTATTGATCGTCGTGGGCATGCCGAAGGCGCCCACCGCCGCCGGGAAGGGCGGCTTCACGCGCGGCTGCCCCCGCCGCCCCTCGAGCGAGTTCATCAGCCCGGTCTCTTCCCCGCAGATGTAGGCGCCCGCGCCCACGTGCAGGGTGACGTCGATGTTCACGCCGCTGCCCAGGATGTTTTCGCCCGCGTACCCCGCCTCGTACGCCTCCTCGAGCGCCCGCGCCAGCACCTGGGTGGCCTCGAAGAACTCGCCGCGCAGGTAGATGTAGCAGTGGCTCGCGCCCATCGCGTAGGCACCGATTACGCACCCCTCGATGAGCTGGTGCGGCGCCCAGCGGATCAGCTCCCGGTCCTTGAAGGTTCCGGGCTCGGATTCGTCCGCGTTGCACAGGAGGTAGTGGGGCTTCGAGCGGTCCTTCGGCATGAAGCTCCACTTGACGCCGGTGGGGAAGCCGGCGCCTCCGCGGCCGCGCAGACCGGAGGCCTTCACCGTGTTCACCACTTCCTCGGGGCCCATCTCGAAAGCCTTCGTCAGCCCCGCGTAGCCGCCGCGTGCTTTCCATCCTTCGAGTGTGCGGGCTTCCGGATTCCCGAAATGCTTCGAGAGGATCCGGACCTCGCTGTCGTGCTGGTAGGGGTAGGCCATGGGTTCAGCTCGCCTTCAGCCGCTCGAGGATGGCGGGGACGTCGCCCGCCTTCACGTTCTCGTAGTAACGAGAATTGATCTGGACGGTGGTGGGGAAGCCGCAGGCCGCGAGGCACTCCACTTCGGTGACGGTGAAGTTCCCGTCCGCGGACGTCTGCCCGAGCTCGGTGCCGGTGTGCTCCAGGAACGCCGCGAGCACGTCGTCCGAGCCGCACAGGCTGCAGCTGATGTTCGTGCACACCTGCACGAGAAAACGGCCGACCTCCTTCTTGTTGTACATCGTGTAGAAGGTCGCCACGCCGCGCACGTAGGCGTCCGGAAGCTCCAGCAGGGCGGCGACCTGGTCCATCGTCCGGGGCGAGATGTGCCCCCGCACTTCCTGCGCGAGGTTCAGCACGGGCAGGAGCGCCGCGCGCTTGTCCGGGTAGCGCGTCAGGATCTTGCCGAAGCGTTCCTCGTACGGCCCCTCGAACAGCTTCGCGTCCGGGTTTTTCTCCGCGAGCATGTAGGGGTACGACGTGGAGACGGAGGGGTGCCCTCCGTCCTTCGCGCGTTCGCCCACGAAGTCGTCCCCGCGGACCTGCTCTTCCGTCAGCTCGAACTCGCCGGTATTGCCGGCCCATCCGGGGTTGCGGAAGGGGATTTCGCTGTCGCTCACCGGTCGATCTCTCCCAGTACGATGTCGAGGCTGGCGTTGACCATGATCACGTCGGCGAGGAGGTGCCCCTCGACCAGCTGCGAGATCACGGAAAGATTCACGAACGACGGCGGCCGTATGCGCCAGCGCACCGGCTTCGAGCCGCCGTCGCTGACCACGTACATCCCGAGCTCCCCCTTCGACCCCTCGACCGCGAAATAGCAGTCGCCGGCCGGCGCCGGAATGCCCTCCATGATCATCTTGAAGTGATGGATCATCGAGGCCATGTCGTTCATGGCGTCCGTCTTGGACGGCAGCGAGATGTGGGGATCCTCCACGTTGATGGGCCCGCCCGGAAGGCGGTCCAGCGCCTGGTGGAGAATCTTCACGCTCTGGCGCATCTCCTCCATCCGCACGAGGTAGCGGTCGTAGCAGTCGCCGTTCTGTCCCACGGGGACGTCGAAGTCGTACGTCTCGTAGTCGTAGTAGGGGTTGTCTTTCCGCAGGTCGTAGTCGAGCCCGGTCGCCCGCAGGTTCGGGCCGGTGAAGCCCGCGTTCAGGGCGTCCTCGGCCGAGATCACACCGATATCGAGCGTGCGTCCCAGGTGGATCGCGTTGGTCGTGAGCAGCGTGTCGATCTCGTCCAGCGTGCGCGGGAAGGTCTCGATGAAGTGCCGCACGTCGTGCTCCCACCCCTCCGGGATGTCCGCCATCATCCCGCCGATACGCGTCGCGGACGTCGTGATGCGGGCGCCCGTGAGCGACTCGTGGAGCTTGTAGATCCGTTCCCGCTCCTGGAAGGCGTAGAGGAAGGGGGTGAAGGCGCCCACGTCGATGGCCGTCGTCCCGAGCCAGAGCAGATGGCTGAAGATCCGGTCCAGCTCCATCATGATGACGCGCACGACCTTGCAGCGCGGCGTCACCTCGATCCCCATAAGCTTCTCGACGGACATCGCATAGGCGCAGTTGTAGATGAGCGGCGCCAGGTAGTCCATGCGGTCCGTGAGCGTGACGATCTGGTTCCACGTGCGGTACTCGCCCAGCTTCTCGAACGAGGAGTGGAGAAAGCCGATGTCCGGCGTGCAGCTTACGACGGTCTCGCCTTCCAACTCGAGAATGAGTCGGAGCACCCCGTGCGTGGCCGGGTGCTGCGGGCCGAGATTGACGAGCATGCGCTCGGTCCCGAGCGTCGGTTCCTCGACCTCCAGCGGCTCCATGAGCCCCTGCGCGGGACGGCCGTCGATCCCCATCTCGGGGTTCCGGCCGACGGTGTACTCGATGGTCTTTCGCGTCACGATTCTTCGCTCTCCCCCAGAATCTGCGGATCCCGTCCGGGACCCCGCTCACCGGGGAGGTAGTAGTCGTCGGCGTCGAGGTCCAGCGCCCGGCGGGTCTGCTCGGCGCGCGAGAAGCGGCCGCGCAGGGGAAAATCCTTCCGGAGCGGGTGTCCCTCGGCGTAATTCTTCGGCATGAGGATGCGGCGGAGGTCCGGGTGGTTCCGGAAGGTGATGCCGAACATGTCGTAGACCTCCCGCTCCAGCCAGTTGGCGGTGCTCCAGAGCCCCACGACGGAGTCGATCTCGAGCGCGTCGAGCGGGAGCTCGCACTTCACGCGCAGGCTGCGACGGTATGTGATGGACCAGAGCTGGTAGACCACCTGGAGCGGGCGCCCGCCGCCGTAGTCGACGGCCGTCACGTCCGAGAGGAGGTCGAACTTCTGGTCCGGGTCGTCGCGCAGCCACCCGAGCAGCTCGAGGTTCCGCGACGACTCCAGGAAGAGCACGTGCTGATCGCCCGCGTTGATCTCGTGGCGCAGCACGGCGTCCGGAAAGCGGTCGAAGGTCGCCTTGACGGTGGGGTGCGTGCGCTCCAGCCCCTCGGGCTGGACGACCTGCGGGCTCTCTCCCGTCGAGAGCTCGGGCCCGCCCTCCACGGCCTCGAAGCCGGTGGGCGTGGCGCCTTCATCCGGCGTCGTGTCGTCGGCCATGGTCACGGCTTCCGGTCGTCGGGGCGCTCGACGACGTCCGCCGGCACGAAGCCGCTCACGCGGTTCTGGCGCGTGGAATTCCCGAAGGGGCCGGCCAGCGCCTCGACTTCTTCCGCGGCGGCCCGCGGGCGCCCGGTGGCCAGCGGATCCTCGGCCCGGAGCGCCTCGTGCTCCGCGAGGGTCTCGCCCTTGATCTTCTCCTGAATCATCATGAGCCCGTAGATCAATCCTTCCGGCCGCGGGGGGCACCCGGGCACGTAGACGTCCACCGGAACGATCGTGTCGATGCCCTGGACCATCGAGTACGCGTCGAAGACGCCCCCCGAGCTGGCGCAGGCGCCCATCGAGACGCACCACTTCGGCTGCGGCATCTGGTCCCAGATGCGGCGGAGCACCGGGGCGAGCTTGTAGGGCACGCGTCCGGCGCAGATCAGCACGTCCGCCTGGCGCGGGCTGAAGGACATCCGCTCCATGCCGAAGCGCGCGATGTCGAAGTTGCTCGCGGCGGCGGCCATCATCTCGATGGCGCAGCACGCGGTCCCGAAGGGCATCGGCCAGAGGGAATTCCTGCGCGACCAGTTCACGACAAAGTCCAGCTTCGTGGTGAGAAACGTCGGGCCGCCCGCACCGAAAAGCCCGGGGAGCCCCTTCCCCTTCCCTCCCTCGCTCACGGACTCGTTCCCCGGCGTGCCCACCGGCGCCTGCGCGTTCTTTATGTTGATCAGTCCCATTCGAGACCTCCCTTCTTCCACTCGTAGACGAGCCCCACCGTCAGGACCACGACAAAGATCGACATCGCCACGAAGCCGCCCCATCCCAGGTGGCGCATTTCCACCGCCCAGGGGATGAGAAAGACCGCTTCGAGATCAAAGATGATGAAGCTGATGGCCACCATGTAGAACTTCACGGAGACCCGGTGCCGCGTGTCACCGAGCGGAATCATGCCGGACTCGTACGGCATGTCCTTCTGAGGCGTGGACCTCCGCGGACTCACGATGTGGGACGCGGCCACCATGCCCACCGCGTTCAGCAGGGAGACGCCGAAAAGGATCAGAATCGGGATGTAGGCTTCCGACATGGTTCCCCGCGTTCGACCGGCCCTCGAGAGGGCGGTCCGTGGCACGTTCACGAGCTTGTGAAATTCTTCACGTTCAGAGCGAAAATCTACCCGATGCGCGGGGCGCGGTCAAGCCGATCGCCCACCCTTTCAGCCGCGGATTCCGGGCGATTCCGGGCATCTCGCGGCTCGTTTGCGGACCACCGCCTGCTGCCCTATCTTCCTGGGGAATTGTCGCCGGGCACCCCGCCGCGAAGCCCCCCGCACGCCGGCGGCGACGCGAGTTCGGCCCCTTACGCCCCACACCAAAGCAGACGCATGGCCATCAAGAACGACCGCTGGATCCGCGCGATGTGCCGCGACCACGGCATGATCGAGCCCTTCGAGGCGGGACAGGTCAACGACGGGGTCATCTCCTACGGGCTGTCATCCTTCGGCTACGACATCCGCGTCGCGCCCGAGTTCAAGGTCTTCACCAACGTGCACAATGCGCTCGTGGACCCGAAGAACTTCGACCCGAAGTCGTTCGTGGACATCGAGGCGGACCACTGCATCATCCCCCCGAACTCGTTCGCGCTCGCGCGTACGCTCGAATACTTCCGCATCCCGAACGACGTGCTGGTCATCTGCCTCGGGAAATCGACGTACGCCCGCTGCGGACTCATCGTGAACGTGACCCCGCTGGAGCCGGAGTGGTGCGGCTACCTCACCCTGGAAATCTCGAACACCACGCCGCTTCCCGCCAAGGTCTACGCCAATGAAGGTTTGGCGCAGCTTCTTTTCTTTCAGGGGGACGAGGTGCCGGAAGTCACCTACGCCATGCGGAAGGGCAAGTACCAGGACCAGGTCGGTGTGACGGTGGCGCGGCCCTGAGGTGCCTCGCAGTGCGCCGCCCCCCGCCGCCGGTGCGACGGGGATCTCGCTTCGCGCGGTCCTGACGCAAGGGGGGATGCGGCATTGCTCCGATGAGGTCAGGGATTGGGCGCTGACAGGGCGGTGTTCCCTGGGATCAGCGCCCCGGATCAGTGGCCCGCTCGGATCGGCGCCCGGGATTGACGACCTCCGGCAGCGTCTCCGCTCAGTTCGGCTCTTCCTCGGGCGGTGCCGGGGAGGCCGCGAGCAGCTCGACCTCGAAGACGAGGATGGAGTTGGCCGGAATGGACTGGTACGGCGCGGATCCATAACCGAGCCAGGAGGGAATCACCAGCTTTCTCTCGCCACCGACGCGCATGCCTTCCAGACCCTCGTCCCAGCCCGCAATGACCTCGCGCGCCCCCAGCGTGAACGAGAACGGACCGCGCCCTTCCTGGCGGCTGGTGTCGAACCGGGTGCCGTCTCTCAGCCACCCCGTGTAGTGCACGGTAAGCTCGCCTCCTTCCTCCGCGACCTCGCCGTCCCCTTCCACGAGATCCTGGTAGTACAGCCCGGTGTCGGTGCGGGTCATCGCGGAAAGATCGACCCCCAGCGACGTGGCGAAGGTGGCATCCGCCGGATCGAGCGGTCCGGTCGAATCGGAGCCCATGCAGGACGAGGCGACCAGCGTCAGCGCGGTGGTGGCGAGCAGTCTGCGTGCGAACATCGATATTCCTCCAGGATTCATCGAAAGCGGTCGATGGGGTGATTCGACGGGGGCGCGCAACGTGCGCGACCGGCACGACCCGTGCGGCGTGACGCGGCGAACAACTTCCCGACAATCTCACGCCGAAGCGGCCGCGCGGGCAAGGCGCCGGGGGTGAGACCTGACAAGCCGAACCCCCGCACGCGGCCCCCCGGGGTCAGGGCGCGACGAAGACCGTCCGCCCGTCGACGATGGTTCGCACCACGCGGATGTCCTTCAACTCGTTCCCTGGCACCTCGAGCGGGTTCCGGTCCAGCACCACCAGGTCGGCGAGCTTCCCCGGCGCGAGCGAGCCCTTGAGGTTCTCCTCTCCCGCCGCCCATGCGTTGTTGACGGTGTACGCGCGAAGCGCAGTCTCGGTATCGACACGTTCCTCGGGGAACCAGCCACCCGCGGGCTCGCCGTCCAGCGTCTGACGCGTCACCGCCGCGTACATCCCCATGAGCGGGTTTGCCGTGTACCACGCGGCGTTCGTGCCGGGCCAGTCGCTCCCGAAGGAGAGCAGCACGCCCGCCTCGTCCAGCGTGCGGAAGGCGTACGCCCAGCGGGAGCGTTCGCCGATGCGCTCCTCCATCCACCGCATGTCGTCGATCGCGTGGTACGGCTGCACTTCCGCGATGATTCCCAGCGCGGCCATCCGGTCCGCCACCGCTCCGTCGCGCAGCACCTGGGCGTGGATCATGCGGAAGCGACGCTCCTTCTCGCCGTTCAGCGCCATCACCCGCTCGAACATGTCCAGGAGCGTGTCCACCGCCTGGTCCCCGATCGCGTGCACCTGCGGAACGAAGCCAGCCGAGTCCGCCTTGAGCAGAATCCGCTCCATATTCCCCGCGGGGCTCATGATGGCCCGCCAGCTCCCGCGTTCGCCGGTGTGCAGATACGGCTCATAGAAACGGGCCGACGAGTTCCCCATGATCCCGTCCACGTGCCCTTTGAGGCCGTGCACCTTCACCCACTCCCCGCCGACTTCCGGGGGGAGCCCCAGCGACGGAAGCTCGTCGAAGTCGGTCAGGCTCGGTCGGGCGTAGATGCGCGTCGTCATCTCGTCGCGCTCGATCAGTGCCCGGTAGACCTCGAACTGGTCCGGCGGCGTGTTGTCGTGAATGGTCGTGACGCCGAGCTCGGCGAGCTGCGCCATGGCGATCCGGGCCTCGTCGAGCTTCTGCTCGAGCGACTTCGGAGGAATCGCCTCACGGACCCGAGCCGCCGCTTCCGGAGTCAGGCGACCCGTGGGCTCGCCGTCCGTGCACTCCACCCCGCTCCACCCGCACTCCGCCGCCGCAGCCTCCAGCGCCCGCGCATTCGCGAGGTAGGCGGAGCGGTCCCAGCGCGACAGCAGCGCGGGGTGGTCCGGCGTGACGGGGTCGATCGTCGCCCGGTCGGGCCGGAATGGCTCGGCGCCCGCGCCCCCCGACTGCCCGGTGGACCCCGCCGCCCACGCCTCGTACGCCCCCCAGTCGCCGCCGATCATCCAGGCGCCCGCCGGCAGCCGCACCGCCGCCGCGCGCACCGCCGCCACGAGCCCCTCCTCGTCCGCCACGTCCAGGAGGTTCACACCCAGAAGGAGCGCCCCGGCGGAGTTGAAGTGCGTATGGTTGTCGATGAAGCCCGGAGCGACGAAGCGCCCCTCGAGCTCCACGACCTCCGTCCCCCGCCCACGATGTTCGTCGACCTCCGCCACGCTCCCCACCGCCACAATCTCATTCCCCCGGAGCGCGATCGCCTCCGCCCACGGAGCCGAATCCTCACCCGTCCACACCTCCCCCCCGGTGAGAATCACGTCCGCCGCCGCATCATCCGCCGCGTCCGCCGCGCAGGCAGCCAGGCCGAGCAGTCCCACGAGAAGAAGGGGCCGGGCGAACTTCGAAAGGAAGAAGCGGGGCGCCGGCCAGCGCGAAGAAAGCGAGCGGTCCAAGGCGAAATCGTTCATGTCATCCGTCCGGTACGAGACAGGCAGTGAGGCAGCGGAACAGGAAACAGGCGTCCGCGGGCGGACGCACCATCCAAAATAAGCACCCGGAGCCCCCGAAGCACGCCCAACGATGGCAGGGACGAAAGGAGAAGCCGGAGGGAGTAGCCAGATTCCCCGCGACCGAAGCAGCAGTCCCGCCCAAAGCGCCCGAGCGCACGGGGGACGTCAAAATGGAAGGGCGCGCAAAGAAAAATCCACAAGCGCCCGAGCGCACGCAGTGCGCAACGGAAGCCCACCGCCGATCACCCCCAATCGGAGATCCCCCCCCAGGCATGACCAACGGACCCACACCCCGTGTGGGGGACGTCAAATGGGAGGGCGCGCAAAGAAAAATCCACAAGCGCCCGAGCGCACGCAGTGCGCAACGGAAGCCCACCGCCGATCACCCCCAATCGGAGATCCCCCCCCCAGGCATGACCAACGAACCCACACCCCGTGTGGGGGACGTCAAATGGGATGCGGGCGTGCGATGGACAAGGCGCGGCGACTGAGGCGTACGTCAGTACGTCGCAGGGAGCCGCGTCCGCAG
>JBBDIW010000101.1:0-2237 GCA_040880165.1 Gemmatimonadota bacterium
TCCCACCCCAGCACCTCGCGCGCGACCGTGATGTCCGGCTGGCGCACCTTCGGGTCGTCGGTGGGGAGCGCGCGCCGCTCGATCTTCGAGTCGCTCCCGGTTTCCTCGATCACCATCTCGGCGAGCTGGAGCACGGTGAACTCGTCCGGATTGCCGATATTGGTCGGCTCCACGCGGTCCGAGTGGAAGAGGCGGAAGATGCCCTCCACCTCGTCCTCGGCGTAGCAGAAGGAGCGGGTCTGCGAGCCGTCGCCGTAGACCGTGATGGGGTCGCCCCGCAGCGCCTGCACGATGAAGTTGGAGACCACGCGGCCGTCTCCCGGGCGCATGCGCGGCCCGTACGTGTTGAAGATGCGCACGATGCGCGTGTCCAGCCCGTGGTAGCGGTGGTAGGCGAAGGTCAGCGCCTCCGCGAAGCGCTTCGCCTCGTCGTAGACGCCGCGCGGCCCCACCGGATTCACGTTGCCCCAGTAGGTCTCGGGCTGCGGGTGGACGAGCGGGTCGCCGTACACCTCGGAGGTGGACGCGAGCAGGAAGCGCGCCTTCTTGGCCAGCGCGAGGCCCAGCGTGTTGTGCGTGCCCAGGCTCCCCACCTTCATCGTCTGGATGGGGAGCTCCAGGTAGTCTACCGGGCTCGCGGGCGACGCGAAGTGCAGCACCCCGTCCAGCTCGACGTGCACAAAGAGGGGGCGCGAGACGTCGTGCTCCAGGAAGGAGAACGCGGGGTTCTTCTCCAGCCCGCGGATGTTGTCGCGCGAACCGGTCACGAAGTTGTCGACGCCCACGACCTCGTAGCCCGCCGCGAGAAAGCGGTCCGCCAGGTGCGAGCCCAGGAAGCCGGCTGCGCCCGTGATGAGGACGCGCCTTCCCCTGCCCTGCGAATCATCCGCGCCGCCGCCCGCGCCGCCGTCCTCGCCCTGCCGTGTGCCTTCGCTCATCTGCTCGTGCGCTCCGTCCGTGGTGGGATCCGTCGTGCCGTCTCCGGGAAGATCGATCGTTCGGTCTTCACCCGGTCGTGCGCTTCGATTCGCCGGCGCTCAGAACCCGCACGGGTTGGCGTCCCACGGAGTAGTACTCGAAGCCGATCTCCCGCATCTTCTCCGGCGCGTAGATGTTGCGGCCGTCGAAGATGACGGCCCCCTTCATGAGGCGCTTCATGCGGGGGAAGTCCGGGCGGCGATACGGGTGCCACTCGGTGTGGATCACCAGCGCGTCCGCGTCGTCCAGCGTCCCGTAGTTCGTGTCGCGGAACTCCACCGTGTCGCCCAGCTCCCGGCCCGCCTCGGGCATCGCCACCGGGTCGTGCGCGACGATGCGTGCGCCCCGCTCCAGGAGCCCCGCGATCGTCACCAGGCTCGGGGCCTCGCGCATGTCGTCCGTGTTCGGCTTGAAGGCCAGCCCCCACACCGCGAAGGTGCGGCCGGAGAGGTCCTCGCCGAAGCGCTCCACGACCTGCTCCAGCAGCAGCTGCTTCTGCGTCTCGTTCACTTCCTCCACCGCGAGCAGGATCGAAGGATCCAGCCCGAAGTCCTTCGACGTCCGGATGAGCGCCTTCACGTCCTTCGGGAAGCACGATCCGCCGTAGCCCACGCCGGGGAAGAGGAAGCTGGGTCCGATGCGTGAATCCGTGCCGATGCCGAGCCGCACCTGGTTCACGTCCGCCCCGGCCTTGTCGCACAGCCGCGCCACCGCGTTCATGAAGCTGATGCGGGTCGCGAGCATCGCGTTGGCCGCGTACTTCGTGAGCTCGGCGGAGGCGATGTCCATGAGGAGGATCTCGTTGCCGGTGCGCACGAAAGGGGAGTACAGGTCCGTCAGCACCTCGCCCGCGTACTCCGACTCGACGCCCAGCACCACCCGGTCCGGCTTCATGAAGTCCTCGACCGCCGCCCCCTCCTTCAGGAACTCGGGGTTCGAGCAGACGTGCACGGGGTGGTCCGACACCTCCTCGATGGCCTCCTTCACGAGCTTCGCGGTGCCCACCGGCACGGTGCTCTTCGTGATGACGATCTTCTCGCCCTCCATCGCGTTGCCGATGGTGCGGGCGACGGCGAGCACGTACTTCAAGTCCGCCGAGCCGTCCTCCCCGGGAGGGGTGCCCACCGCGATGAAGATCACGTGCGACTTCTTCACCGCCTCCTCGGCGTCCGTCGTGAAGACGAGGCGGCCCTGCGCCAGGTTGTGCTCCACGAGCGGCTCCAGCCCCGGCTCGTAGATGGGGATCTCGCCGGCGTTCA
>JBBDIW010000102.1:0-2236 GCA_040880165.1 Gemmatimonadota bacterium
ATCGTCACGAGCCAGCAAGGGGGCTACCAGGTCACCGCCTCCGTTCCGCTCTACATCCTGGGAAGCGTCGTCGTCACCAGCATCGTCCTGGAGCTGGGGCCGGTGCTCACGGCGATCGTGCTCGTGGGGCGTGTCGGGGCCCGGATCACGGCGGAACTGGGCACGATGAAGGTTTCCGAGCAGATGGACGCCTTCCACGCGCTCGGCCGCGATCCGGTGACCGTGCTGGCCGCCCCCCGGGTGATCGCGTGCGCCATTGCGCTCCCCCTGCTGGTGGGATTCGCCATCATCGTGGGAATCACCGCGGGAATCGTGGCCGCCGAGCTCACCGTCGGGCTCGGGCGCGAATCGTTTCTCTACGGCGCGCGGCTCTTCTGGCACAACTGGAATCTGGTGTATGCGCTCGGCAAGGCGATCGCCTTCGGCTTCGCCATCCCCATCATCGCGATCCACATGGGGATGCGGACGTCGGGAGGCGCGGCGGGAGTAGGACGCACGACCACGGCCTCGGTCATGTTCATGACGCTCACGGTCCTGATCCTGGACGCCCTCTTCCCCCCGCTCTTCCTCCAGTGACGGCGCCCGGCATGATCGAGTACCGGAACCTGCACAAGGCCTTCGAGTCACCGGTGCTGGACGGCGTGGATCTGACGGTCGAGCGCGGCGAGATGTTCGGGCTGTTCGGCCCGTCGGGGGCCGGGAAGAGCGTGCTGCTCAAGACCACCATCGGCCTGATCACGCTGGACTACGGCGACGTGCGGGTGGAAGGCGACTCGGTGTACTATGGCGGCCCGCGCGCGCTCGACCGAATCCGCCGGAAGGTGGGGTACGTCTTCCAGAACGCGGCCCTCTTCGACTCGCTCAACGTCTTCGAGAACGTCGAGATGGGGCTCCCGGAAGACGCGCTCCACACGCTGGACCGGAAGACCGTGGCGCGCAGGATCTGGGAATCCATCGAGCTCGTGAACCTGGACCCGCGGGCCGTCCTCGCGAAGCTCCCGGACGAGCTCTCCGGCGGCATGCGCAAGCGGGTCGGGATCGCGCGCGCCATCGTCGGGCGCCCGCAGATCCTGCTCTGGGACGAGCCGACCACGGGGCTCGACCCGGTGAACACGGCGGCGGTGGAGCGTCTCATCAGCCACCTGACCGAGGAGCTCGACGTCACCTCGGTCATCGTCACGCACGACGTGGAGGGCGGCCTGATCATGTGCGACCGCGTCGCCATGCTGGAGGGGGGACACCTGCGCTTCTGCGGGACTCCCGACGAATTCAGAACCAGTGAAGACCCGGTCGTCCGGGCCTTCGTCGATCGGGCGGCCGCGGAGGCCGCCCTGGAGATGGTACAGGTCCTATGATGGCAGAAAGAACGGCGCGCACCCCGTCCACCAACGGCCCCACGGATCGCGAACTCGCCGAGGGAATTCCACCCGTCTCGTCCGGACGCGAGGTCCGGATCGGCATCTTCGTCCTGATCGGCGTGGTGTCCTTCCTGATGGTTCTCTTCCTCCTCACCGACCCCGCGACCTTCCGTGGCCGCTACATGGTGGTGACGGAGGTGGACGACGCGGGGGGGATCCGGCGGGGCGATCCGGTGCAGATGCGCGGGGTGAACATCGGCCGGGTGCACAGCTTTTCGATGATCCACGAGGGGGTCTCCATCACGCTCGAGATCGAGGGGCAGTGGGACATCCCGTCGGATTCGAGGGCGCGGCTCGTGAGCAGCGGAATCATCGGGGGACGGACGGTCGATGTGGTGCCGGGGAATTCAGACGACGCGCTGCGAACCGGAGAGCGGATTCCGGGCGTCCGCGTCGAGGGGATCTTCGACACGGCGGACCAGCTCGGGGACCAGGCGGACGGCGTTTTCACCCAGCTCCAGCGGCTGCTCTCGGATCCCGCCATCGAGACCGTCCAGGAGGGCGCCGAGCAGTTCCGCGACCTGCTGGGCGAGCTGACCGCGATCACCTCCGCCCAGCGCGACGAGGTGGCGCGGCTGACCGCGAGCCTCAACCGGTCCGCCGCGGGAATCGAGGACGTCACGACGGGCCCCGAGTTGATGAACGCCATCACGCAGGCGGACTCCACCTTCGCACGCCTCGGCGAGACCAACGCGGCGCTGGAGCGCACGCTCGCGTCGCTCCAGTCGCTGCTCGACCGGATGGACGCGGGGGAGGGGACGCTGGGGCAGCTTTCCACGAACGACGAGCTCTACCGGAACATCAGCGAAGCCGCGCTC
>JBBDIW010000103.1:0-2179 GCA_040880165.1 Gemmatimonadota bacterium
GCCCTCCTCTTCATCGTCGTCCCGCTGGTGGAGCTGGCGCTGCTCATCCGGCTTGGGCAGTGGATGGGATTCTGGCCGACGATGGGACTCGTGCTGCTCACGGGGGCGGTCGGGGCGTGGCTGGCGCGCGCCGAAGGATTTCGGACGGTCTGGCAGCTGCGCAGCGATCTGGAACAGGGGCGCATACCGCATCAGGCGATGCAGGACGGCGTCGCGATCCTCGTCGGGGGCGTGCTTCTACTCACCCCGGGGTTCCTGACGGATGCCGCGGGGTTCTCTCTTCTTTTCCCGCCGACGCGCCGGTGGGTGCAGCGTCGGTTCCGCCGGCGGATCGAGGACGGCATCCGGAAGGGTCACACGGAAGGGCGCATCCGGGCGGGAGTCTTTCGCACCGGCCCGACATCGGACGAATGGGACGACGTGCAGGAAGCAGAATGGACTCGGGTGGACGAGCTCGGACGCCCGCCCGACGAGGACACGCCTTAAATGAGGCGCAATCGATCGGCCCGGGGTTGCCCCCGGGCTCGTGCGGCCCCAACCTCCTTCTGCTGCAGCGTTTCGCATGAGCCGACCTGCTGGATCCCGGGGGGTCGAGCCCGGATGCCAGTTTCGGCCCGGCACGCGAAGCGACCGACCAACTCTTGAACGCAAGGAGCATCATGTCCGACGACTTCGGGTTCCTGGAACGGCTGCTCGACGCCCCCGGCCCCTCCGGGTTCGAGATGCGGGCGGCGCGGGTGTGGAGGGAAGAAGCCGAGTCCTTCGCCGAGAAGGTCTGGACCGACCTCTACGGGAACTCGATGGCGGCGGTGAACCTCTCGGGAAGCCCGCGTGTGATGTTCGCCGGGCACGTCGACGAGATCGGGCTCCAGGTGACACACATCGACGACGAGGGCTTCCTCTACTTCAGCGAGATCGGCGGCTGGGACACGCAGGTGCTGGTCGGCCAGCGCGTGCGCGTGATCGGAAAGGACGGTGACGTGCCCGGGGTGATCGGCAAGAAGCCGATCCACCTGATGCGCGAGGAGGACCGGAAGAAGGTTTCCGAGGCGCGCGATCTCTGGGTGGATCTCGGGGTCACGAGCCGGGAAGAGGCGCACGAGCTGGGCGTGACGGTTGGCGACCCGATGGTGCTCGCGACGGGGTCCGTCCGGCTGGCCGGCGACCGGATCGCCTCGCGCGCGATCGACAACCGGATCGGCGCCTTCGTCGTCCTGGAGGCGATCCGGCTCCTCGCGCAGGACCCGCCGTCCGCCGCGTCGGCGGTCGCGGTCGCGACGACCCAGGAGGAGATCGGATACTCCGGAGGAGGCGCGCGCTCGAGCGCATTCGCGCTCGAGCCTCACGTGGCGCTCGTGGTGGACGTGACCTTCAGCACGGACGTGCCCGACGTGAGCAAGAAGGAGCTGGGCGAGCACAAGCTCGGAAGCGGCCCCGTACTGACCCGCGGTTCCGCGGCGCATCCCGTCGTCTTCGAGCGGCTGGTCGCCACGGCGCAGCGGGAGGGCATTCCCTACTCCGTGCAGGCGGCGCCCCGCGCCACGCGCACGGATGCGGACGGAATCTTTCTCACGCGCAGCGGCGTGCCGACGGGGGTGGTCTCCGTTCCGAACCGGTACATGCATTCGCCCAGCGAGATGGTCTCGCTGCACGACCTGCAGGCCGCGGCGCAGCTCCTGGCCGGATTCGTGCGCGACATGGAAGCGGAGACGGACTTGATCCCGCACTGAGCCGGCGCGCACGGCGAGAGCGGCGGGGCCGGAGTTGGGTGAACTTCCCGTCGGGGGCAGGACGCCATGGGGCGCGTCCGGAGCTCCGCGCGTCTTGATTCCGGGGCGGAAAAGCGATTAGTTACCTGTCCCGACCTGAAGACCTCTGAGACTGGAAGGACCCGACACATGATCGACGAAACCGAGCTGAACAAGGAACTGCAGCAGATGCGCGACGACGGATACCTCTCCGACGCGCTGCTGCGCTTCGCCGTGAAGAAGATCGCGGCGTCGGATCAGCGGTTCGACTGGGTCGGCGTCTACCTCCTGAACGAAGACGACAACGAGCTCTGGCTGCACAACTACGTGGGCACGCCCACGGAGCACTCCAGGATTCCCGTGGGACAGGGCATCTGCGGGACGGCGGTGGCGGAGAAGCGGAACGTCAACGTGCCGGACGTGAGCGCCGT
>JBBDIW010000104.1:0-2166 GCA_040880165.1 Gemmatimonadota bacterium
CACAACGCCATCTGGATCGAGGACCGGGGGCCGGGGCCGGATGTCGCGTACGACTGGGGGCGCTTCGACTTCGACCAGGAGGACTTCATCCCGCGCTTCGTGCGTGGCGAGATGCTCTACTGGATGGCGCGCTCGGATCCGCAGTCGATGATCGACGCCTACGTCCGCTACAACCGGACGGTGAAGATCCAGGAGCTTCGCCTGACTCCCGACCAGCGCGTCCGGCTGCGCGACTACGTGGAGTGGCACGCGCTCCCGGAGAACCGCCATTACCGCTACGACTACTTCCTGGACAACTGCTCCACGCGGGTGCGCGACGCGCTTGATCTGGCCCTGGGCGGCCTCCTGCGGGAGGCGTGGGAGGGAGAGCGCTCCCGCCGCACATGGCGCGACATGGTGCGGGAGGTCACGGAGGTCGCGTTCGGCGAATATCTCGCCCTGGACATCCTCATGGGACCCCGCACGGACCGGACGGTGACGGCCTGGGAGGAGGCCTTCATCCCCATGGATCTGCGCGACCGCATCCGCGAGGTGACGGTGCCCGGCCCGGACGGCGCGCCCCGGCCGCTCGTCATCTCGGAAGAGGTGTATTTCCAGGCGGACCGGCCGGACGTCGAGGGGCGCAGCCGGGCATTTCTCCCTTTCGTCCTCCTCCTCTCGATCCTGCTCGGCGGGGGCGCCGTCCTCATGGCGCGTGCAGCCATCGGGGGTCGCCGCCGGCTGCGCTGGGGCGTGGCCACGGTCGCGGGTGCGTGGGGGCTCGTCTCGGGGATCCTGGGCGCGCTGATGCTCTTCATGTGGCTCTTCACGGAGCACCACTTCGCGCACCGGAACCTGAACCTCCTCCAGCTGAGCCCGCTCGGCCTGGCGCTGGCCGTGCTCGTGCCGCTTCAGGTGCTGAAGGAGAGCCCCGGCGGCGCCGCTCTTCGGCTCGCGGGGGCGGCCGTCCTCCTGTCTCTCATCGGGGCTCTGCTCGCGCCGCTTCCGTGGGTCGCGCAGTCCTCCGCCCTCGCGATCGCCCTTTCCCTCCCCCTCCACCTCGGGGTATGGTGGTCGCTTCGCATGCTCTATTCTCCAGCTTCTCCGGGATGATCGACCGATGTCCGACGCCGGCTCCGACACCACGCTCCCCCTCACCGCCCGCACCGCCACACGCACCCACGGCTTCACCGAATCGGTCATCCGGGAGATGACCCGCGTGGCGAACGAGGAGGGCGCCATCAACCTCGCGCAGGGGTTCCCCGATTTCGCCGCTCCGCAGCTGCTCAAGGACGCCGCGTGCGAGGCCATCCAGGCCGATGTCAACCAGTACGCGATCACGTGGGGCGCGCCGCGCCTGCGCCGGGCGCTCGCGGAGAAGTACGCCGACCTCTACGGAATGGAGGTGGACGAAGCCCGCGAGATCACAGTCACGTGCGGCGCCACCGAGGCGATGGTGGCGACACTGCTCGCCATCGTGAATCCCGGCGACGAGGTGGTGGTGCTCGAGCCCTTCTACGAGAACTACGGCCCCGATGCGGTGTTCTGCGGGGCGCGGCCGGTCATGGTGCCTCTCGACGCGCCGGACTACCGGCTGGATCCCGAGCGGCTCGCCGCCGCGTTCTCGGACCGGACGCGCGCCGTCATCCTGAACACGCCGAACAACCCCACCGGACGCGTGTTCGATCGCGGGGAACTGGAAGCCGTGGCCGAGCTCTGCCTGCGCCACGACGCCTTCGTCGTCACGGACGAGATCTACGAGCACATCCTCTACGAGGGAGAGCACGCCCCCCTCGCCCTCTTCCCGGGAATGCGCGACCGCACCGTCACCATCAGCGGGTTCTCCAAGACCTTCAGCATCACCGGATGGCGCGTGGGCACGATCGTGGCTCCCCCCGACGTCACGGCGGCCATCCGGAAGGTCCACGACTTTCTCACCGTCGGCGCGCCCGCGCCGCTCCAGGAAGCGTGCGCCACCGGAATGGAGCAGCTGGGCCGCGGCTACTACCGCGAGCTCGCGCACGGCTACCGCGAGCGCAGGGACGTGCTCCACGCGGCGCTGAAAGACGCGGGGTTCCGCTGCGAGCCGCCGCAGGGCGCCTACTACATCCTGGCGGACTTCTCGGAGCTGAGCGACCTGGACGACGACGCCTTCGCGAGGCTGCTGGCGCGAGAAGCGGGCGTCAC
>JBBDIW010000105.1:0-2100 GCA_040880165.1 Gemmatimonadota bacterium
CGGGTGGAGCAGCCGATTCTTTCCCTGCACGCGGGCGCGATGGCGGGCGCCTTCCCTGCGCGCTTTCACGGAATGCTCAACCTGGAAGGGCTCACAATGCCCGGCGGCGTGCTCACGATGGGCGCCTTCGGGGAAGGCTTCGTGGACCGCCGGCACCCGCACACGTACCTCCACGAGGCGATGATCTCGCTCGCGTTGCCGGAGAGGCGGTTCGGCGCGGTGGACGTCTCGGTCGCGGCGGGACGAGGCATGGCCGCGTTCGGGACGGACGACCCGATGAACCGCCCGGCGCTCCGCTATCCGGTCAACCACCACTGGGCGCAGATCATGGAGCGGGCGGTGGTGACGCTCGGCGCACGGAGGGGACCGCTCGTGGTGGAAGGATCGCTGTTCAACGGCGACGAGCCAGCGTCTCCGGTGCAGTGGCCTCGGCTGGACCGCTTCGGCGACTCCTGGTCGGCGCGCGTCCTGCTCCATCCGGTCGCGGGGGTGGAGCTGCAGGCCTCGCACGCCAGCGTCGCCTCGCCGGAGCACCGCCCCGGAGCGGGGCCGGACGCCGTCAAATGGAGCGCCTCGGGGCGCTTCCAGCGGGAATCCACCTTCGCGTTGGTCGAATGGGCGCGCACCAGCGAGGCGGATGGGCGCTTCGCGTTCTCGAGCGTGCTCGCGGAAGTGGCCCGGACGCGTGGAGCGCACCGCACCTTCTACCGCTTCGAACGAACGGAGCGGCCGGAGGAGGAGCGCACCACGGATCCGTTCCGCGCGCAGCGTCCGCACCTGGACGACTCGATTCTCGGAATTTCGCGCTGGACCATCCATACGCTGGGGTGGCGCGGCGCGCCGCAGAATCGAGCCGGCGTGACCTTCGAGCCGCTGGCGGAGGTCTCGCTGGGCCGCGTGGCGAGCGCCGGCCCGGGAATTTTCGACGCGGCCGCCTTCTATGGACGCCGCAGCGCGTGGGGCATCACCGCAGGCATCAGGATCACGACGGGCCCGGCGCACCGGATGGGGCGCTACGGAGTCCTCGCACCGGACAACGGGGGAACCGGGCATGACCAGGCGCATGAACAGCCGTAGAGGAAGAGTGGCGGGTCGCGGTCGTCTCGCCATCCTCGGCGTGATGCTCGCCGCAGGCACCGCCTGCTCAGGCGATGATCCCGCCACCCCGCCCTTCGGCGAAGTACCCGGAGAGCGGGTCGCTTCCGTTCCCATCCCGGCGAACTACGGGATCCACGACATGTTCGTGCGTGACGGCATCGTCTTCGTGAGCGCCTGGAACACGGGCGTGATCGTCCTCGACATCGGCGGCGCGGGCGGCGGAACGCCTGCCGCTCCAAGGGAGCTGTCGCGCCTTGCGCCCTCCGGCGGCGACGTCTCCGGGCGCATCCACAACGCGTGGTGGTTCCACAATCCGAACACGGCGGAGCGCCGCTACCTCTTCCTGGGCCAGGAGGGGCCGGGGGTCATCGGCGAGAACGCGTCGGGAGACCTGATCGTCTTCGACGTCTCGGATCTCTCCGGCCCCGTTCAGGTCGCGCGGTACACGCTGCCCGGCGCCGGCGCCCACAACTTCTGGATGGACGAAGAGGAGGAGCTCCTCTTCGCAGCATTCTACAACGGGGGCGTCGTGGCGCTCGACGTCTCGGGCACGCTCCCGGAGGACCTCGCGGAGCGCGAAGTGGACCGCGTCCGGCCGGGCGGAGACAGCACGTACACGTGGGGCGTGCAGCTGCACCGCGGCTCGCTCTACGCCGCGGACATGCTGAGCGGGTTCCATCAGCTCCGCCTGGAAGCCGGGGGGCTGGAGGTGGTCGCGGGCGGGTTCAACGTCCCCGGTCGCGCCACATCCGATCTCTGGCTCCACGGCGACTTCGGCTACACCGGCACGTGGGGAAATCCGGGCGGCTCGGCGCCGCTCTACATCTGGACGCTGGACGCGGGCGGCGCACCCACCCGGGCGGATTCGCTCGTCCTGACGAACGTCACCACGGTGAGCGACGTAGAGGTGAGCGCCGACGGCCGGTTCCTCCTCGTCAGCACCGAGGGGGGAAGCGGAGCCGGAATCCACCTCTTCGCCCTCGAGAACCCGCTCGAGCCTCG
>JBBDIW010000106.1:0-2078 GCA_040880165.1 Gemmatimonadota bacterium
AGCCTTTCGCGGTCTGCGGGCGCTGCCGGGCGACCACCGCGCCCGCGATCCGCACGATCGCTCCCTGCGGGAGTTCCGCCAGTCGTTCGGAGGAGACGGTGCCCGGCGGGAGCCGGTCGCGCAGCAGCGAGAAGGGATGGATCGACGCGGAAAAGCGGAGCGTGCGGTACTCGGCGACCACCCGCTCTTCCACGTTCAGGTCGTCGAACGGAATGTCGCCGTAGGGATCTCCCAGCCCGAGGTCGAGCTGAGCCTCGCCCTGGCGGCCGCCGCCGCGCGGCGCCACTTCCGGCCCGAGCCATCCGCCCGCCTGCCAGAGGAGCTCCCGCCGCGTCATGCCGAGGTCGTCGAAGCCTCCCACCCAGATCAGGTTCTCGACCGAAGGGCGCCGGAGCGCCGAGGGGGTGCGGCGAAGAAAGTCCGGGAGGCTCAGGAAGGGGCCATTGCGCTCCCGCTCCTCCACGATCCGCTCCGCGATCTCCTCCCCCACGCCCCGCACGAAGCCCAGCCCGATGCGGAGGTCGTCGCCCTCCACGGCGCATCTCGCCGCGCTCCGGTTCGCGTTCGGCAGGAGGACGCCGACATCGTTCCGCCGGGCGTCGCGGGCCAGCGCGTCGAGCGAGTAGAAGCCCATCGGCTGGTTGTTGAAGAGGGCGACGTAGTATTCCGTGGGGTGGTAGTGCCGGATCCAGGCGGACTGGTAGGCGAGCAGCCCGAAAGCCGCGGCGTGCGCCTTGGGGAAGCCGAACTGCGAGAACGCCACCACCTGCCGGAAGACCTCGCGCGCCGTCTCCTCCGTCACGCCCCGCGCGAGCGCGCCCTCGCGGAAGTCGTTCCAGTAGCTCCTCAGCGCGTCCTTCGAGCGCTTCCGACTCATCGCGCGCCTCAGGCCTTCCGCCTGCCCGTCCGTGAAGCCCGCGAGCGCCTTGCACACCGTCAGCACCTGATCCTGGTAGATGATGACGCCCAGCGTCTCCCCGAGCGCCTCCTCCAGCGCAGGGTGATCGTACGGCACCTGGAAGTCCGGATTTTCACGCCGGAGCTCGCGCCTGCGGACGTACGGATTCACGGCGCCGCCCACGATGGGCCCCGGGCGCACGATCGCCACCTGGATGGCCAGCTCCTCGAGGTTGCGCGGGCGCACGCGCCGAAGCATCTGGATCTGGGCGCGGCTCTCCACCTGGAAAATCCCCACCGTGTCCCCCGCGCAGATCCGGTCGTAGACCACCGGGTCCTCGAAGTCGATGCGGGAGAGGTCGGGCGCGGTGCCCTTCGACTCGGCGATCAGATCCACCGCGTCCTCCACCAGGGAGAGCATCCCCAGGGCGAGAAAGTCGATCTTGATGAAGCCGGCGTCGTTGCACGAGTCCTTGTCCCACTGGCAGAGGACCCGGCCCTCCCACGCGGCGGGCTCCAGCGGGACGAGCTCCATCAGGGGGCGGGTCGAGATGATCATGCCGCCCACGTGCTGCGAGATGTGGCGCGGGAGCCCCGAGATGTCCTCGGCGAGATCCGTGAGCATGCGCCAGAGCGGGGCGTCGGCCTTTTCCCTGAACTCCGGAATCCGCTCCATCTCTTCCCGAAGCGCCGCCGCCGAGCCGCGCTCGGCCAGCTTCGCCAGCTTCTCCAGCTCCCCCATCGGAAGATCGAGCGCCTTGCCCACCTCGCGCACGGCGGAGCGCAGGCGGTAGGTGGGGAAGGAGCAGACGAGCGCTGCGTGCTCGTTTCCGTACTTCCGGTAGATCTCCAGGATGAGCTCTTCCCGGATATCTCTGGGGAAGTCGAGGTCGATGTCCGGGACACTCACCAGCGCCTCGTTCAGGAAGCGCCCCAGCCCGAGGTTGTTCTCCAGAGGATCGATGTGCGAGAGCCCGATCAGGTAGCAGACGAGCGACGAGACGGAGGAGCCGCGCCCGCGCCCCGGCGGGAGATTGGAGTTCGCGCGCGGTGCGCTGCCGCGGACGCGTGCGGCGACCTCGCGCGCCAGGTCCAGGATGTCGCGGTATACCAGAAAGAAGCCCGAGAGGTCGTGCGACGCGATGATGCGGAGCTCCTCGGCGAGGCGGGCCTCGGCCTGC
>JBBDIW010000107.1:0-9181 GCA_040880165.1 Gemmatimonadota bacterium
CACCAGCTCGAGCTGATCGTATCCGAGGACGTGGAGCCGGATATGGGGCCACGCCGGCAGCGCCGGGCGCTGTCCGGCGGGATCCTCTCCGCGATCCGCTTCCGCCGCCAGCGTCGCGAGGAGCTCCGCCAGCTCCTCCGCGGTCACCCCCGCATGGATGCTGACCGCGACCAGCTGGTGCTCGTGAAGGCGGTGCGCCAGGTCGTTCAGCACCGGATGCCTCGCGTCCGTGGCCATGCCATCCACCAGGAGCTGCTTCTGCGCCACGCCGATGTCCACGCGAGCCCGCGCGGCGAAAAGCCTCGACAGGCGGAACACCAGGGTTTCGATCGCGGGGCGCAGGGTCGGGTGGTCCGGGGGATACATCGAATAGCGGTGCACTCCGATCGAGAGCTCGATCAGGAACTCGCTCAGCTCCGGAGACAGCTTCGTCCGATGTCCGGCGTTGGACGTTGCGGAGGTCACGGCATGAAGCCTCAGGAGGTGGAAGCAACCGGACGGAGCGCCTCTGCAAGGTAAGCGGAGCGGCTCGTCACCGCGACGTGTCGCCCCGTGAGCGGAGCGCGCGGACCGCCGGTCGGGCGGACCGCTGCGCTGTGACGTGGATCGCCCCGGACCTCGCTCGGGTCAGGGGTAGATGAGATACCCTTCCCGCAACTCCCGGAACGCCGCCAGCTCCGCCATCCATCCGTCGCGAAGCTCGAACGCGCTCCTTCCGTCCAGGATTCCAAGCCGCAGCCGGTCTGTCCCCGCCAGACGGTCGAAGTGGGCCGTCCGCCAGGTGAAGCGTTCGCCGGACATGCGTCGGGCCTCGATCACGGCGGCCACGCCGGCGAGCACCGGGTCGTACGCCGTGCCGCTGGCGGAAAACTCCGACACGAAGCGCACGCCCTCGACGTCCTGTCCACCGAACTTTCCGTCTCCCGGATTCTCCGGCGTGAAGCGCACCGCCTCGAAGCCGACGCCCGGCAGGTCGTAGGCGTTCAGGCGTTCGGCCAGGAGGGCGCCGTCCAGCCAGGGCGCGCCGAACTGCTGAAACGCCGCGTCCGTACCGCGCCCGACCGAGAGGCTCGTTCCTTCGAAGAGGCACGTTCCCGGGTAGTGGAGCGCGCTCTCCACCGAGGGCATGTTCGGCGAAGGGGGCACCCACGGGAGGCCGGTGTCGTCGAACGACATGTCGCGCCGCCACTGCTGTACCGGCACCACATGGAGCTCCACGTCGATCGATTCGCGGTCGCGGAAGAGGCGGGCGAGCTCGCCGGGGGTCATCCCGTGGCGGATCGGCAACGGGTACATGCCGACGAAGGAGGAGAAGGCGGGGTCGAGGACGTTGCCGTGCACGGCAGCGCCGCCAATGGGGTTCGGGCGGTCCAGCACGACAAGGGGGATGTCGGCCTCGCCGGCCGCCTCCATCGCGTAGGCCATCGTGTAGATATACGTATAGTAGCGCGTGCCGATGTCCTGGATGTCGAAGAGCAGGACGTCGAGACCATTCAGCATCTCCGGTGTAGGCTTCAGCGTGCTCCCGTAGAGGGAGTGCACGGGAAGGCCGGTGCGGGAATCCGTTTCCCCTTCCACCCGCACGCCGGCTTCCGCCTCGCCGCGGATCCCGTGCTCCGGGGAGAAGAGCGCCACGAGCTCGACTTCCTCCGAGCCCGCCAGCCGATCAATCGCCGATACGCGGTCCCGATCGATGCCCGTCTGGTTGGTGACCAGTCCCGCACGAAGGCTTCGCACGAGATGGACCGAGTCCTGCAGAAGAACGTCGATGCCCGGAAGAACCGGTCGCTCCGGCTCGCCCTGCTCCCGTGCCTGTCCGGCCTCCGGATCTGCGGGGGGCTGACGCGCATCGCCGCTTCCGCACGCGACGATGCCGGCGAGCAGAAGCAGGATCATCCGGGATTGTCCGTGCACGCTGAAGTTCATACCTTGGCCCTTTCTCACTGCACCACGTCTCGAAACCGGGCTGCCCTCTGCCCGGAGCGTCCGCACCACGACGGGTTGGAAACGCGTCGTTTCCCCTCCGGATTTCATATTCAGCTACTGCATATCCTAATGGATCCACGCCGTTCCCCGCGAACCTCCGCCGGCCTCCCCCACACCTCCCGCTCGCCGCTCCGACTGATCGCGCTCGCCGCGTGCGCGGGAGTCCTGTCCTGTGCCGGATCGATCCCGGGTGCCGGAGATCCCGTCCCGCCGCCCATGGCCGAGGAGGAGACGACGACTGCCGAACAGCCCGAGGCCGTGGATGTCTCCGGGGAGGATGCGCCCGATGCCGAAGCAGGCGTGGAGGCCGGAGCGGACGCCGATGAACGCGCGGCGATCGCCGCCGGCGCGCGCGGGGACCGGGACCCGCTGGCGGGTCTCTCCACGGATCTTCCTCCCGGATTCTGGGCGGAGGCGGTGCTCGCGCGGCTCACGCCACGGCAGCGGGTTGCGCAGTTGATGATGCCGTTCGTGCTCGGCGACTTCGCGCCGAAGGGATCGGCCAGCCACAACCGCATCGTCCGGATGATCGAGGAGGAAGAGGTCGGCGGGATCATCATGTCCGTCGGCTCGCCGATGGAGGTCGGGATGAAGCTGAACGACCTCCAGGGGCATGCGGGCGTTCCCCTCATGGTCTCGGCGGACCTCGAGACCGGTGCCGGCTTCCGGATGCGGGGGGCGGTGCAGCTTCCCGGCGGAATCGAGCTGGGCGGGGCGACGAACTTCCCCAGCCAGATGGCGGTGGGCGCCACCTTCACGCCCACCTGGGCCTACGAGATGGGGCGGATCACGGCGATCGAGGCGCGCGCGGTGGGCATCCACATGCCCTTCGCCCCCGTGCTCGACGTGAACAACAACCCGGAGAACCCCATCATCAACGTTCGTTCGTTCGGGGAGGATCCGGCGGCCGTCGCGGAGATGGGAATCGCGTACGTGCGCGGGATGCAGGAGCACGGAGCGCTGGCAACGGGGAAGCACTTTCCCGGGCACGGCGACACCGAGGCGGATTCACACCTGGAGCTCCCCATCATCCGCGTTTCGCGCGACCGGCTCGACGCCATGGAGCTCCTCCCCTTCCAGGGCGCGATCGACGCCGGGATGGGGGCCGTCATGACGGCGCACATCTCCATTCCGTCGCTCACGAACGGCGTCTCGGTTCCCGCCACGCTCGCGCCCGACGTGCTGACGCGGCTCCTTCGGAACGAGATGGGCTTCGGCGGACTCATCATCACGGACGCCATGGACATGAACGCCATCGACCGCCTCTTCCAGCGCGGCGAGGCCGCGGTGCGGGCGGTGGAGGCGGGTGCGGACGTACTGCTCATGCCGCCGAACCCGACCGCGGCGATCAACGGCATCATGACGGCGCTCGAATCCGGGCGGCTGACGCAGGCCCGGATCGACGAATCGGTGTTGCGGATTCTGCGCTTCAAGGAGGAGATGGGGCTGCACGTCGAGCGGATGGTGGAACCCGCGACGATCTACCGCGACGTCGGCATCCCGGAGCACAACCGGATCGCTCAGGAGATCGCGGACGCGTCCATCACCCTCCTGAAGAACGACAACGGGCTCCTTCCGCTGCTCGGAACGCGCTCGGCCGACGTGCTCTCCGTCTCCTACCGGCGGAACAACGACATCCTGGCGGGGCGCTACTTCAACGCGCACCTGCGGGCCACGTATCCACGGCTGCGCGCCGAGGACGTGAGCCGCGACACCGAGACGGGCGTGTACGACCGCCTCCTGCAGCGGGCACGGCAATCCAACCTCGTGGTGGTCTCCACATACGTCACCGCGCTCTCGTACTCGGGAAGCGTGGCGATTCCCGAGGAGCTGAGCGACTTCATCAAGGCGCTCGTGACCGCGCGCATCCCGCACATCGTCGTCTCGTTCGGGAACCCGTATCTGTTCACGGAATTCCCGGATGCGCAGGCGTACATGCTGGCGTGGAGCGGCGCCGAGGTGAGCCAGCGGGCCGCTGCGCGCGCTCTCTTCGGCGAGATCCCGGTGCGGGGAAGGGCGCCGACGCGGGTGCCCCCCTTCGAGATCGGCGCCGGCATCCAGCTTCCGACGCGGGCGAGGCTCGGTGATCACTGACCGGAAGGGCATCGCCGGCTTCCTCCTGGTCGCGGGGTGCGCGGGGCTTCTTTCGTGCGCGGGGGCGGCGGTGCCGGCCGGAACGGTCGGTGGGCCGGGTGCCGGGACGGCCGCCATTCCCGCGCTGGACGCGCCGCTCGACCGCGATGCGCGCCGCTGGGTGGAGCGGACCCTCCGGTCGCTGTCGCTCCGCGAGGAGGTGGGCCAGCTGGTCTTCCAGTGGATCCCGGGCTCCTACGCCTCGACGTCGAGCCCCGAGTTCGAGGAGCTCGAGGCGTGGGTCGTGGATGGGGGCATCGGCGGAGTCGCCGTCTCGATCGGCCAACCGCACTCGTACGCGGCCAAGCTGAACGCGCTCCAGGCACGGGCGAAGATCCCGCTCCTGGTCACGAGCGACTTCGAGAACGGCGGGCCGGCGATGCGGCTCAACCACAGCTACGCGCTCCCGACCCTCCTGCCCCAGGGGGGCGGGACGAGCTTTCCGCCCACGATGGCGTTCGCGGCCATCGGGGACGAGCGCTTCGTGCATGAGTACGCGCGGATCACGGCCGCCGAGGCCCGGGCGGTCGGCGTCCACCTGAACTTCGCTCCGGTTCTGGACGTGAACAGCAACCCGGAGAACCCCATCATCAACACGCGCGCCTTCGGCGAAGACCCGTACGCGGTGGCGCGGCTGGGCGAGATCTACCTCGAAGGCGCGCGGGCCGGTGGTATCCTGACAACGGCGAAGCACTTTCCGGGGCACGGCGACACCCGCACGGACTCGCACCTCGAGCTTCCGGAGGTCACGGCGGACCGGGCGCGGCTGGATCGGCTCGAGCTGGTCCCGTTCCGCCGCGCGGTGGACGCCGGGGTGGACGCGGTCATGACGGCGCACGTCTCGGTGCCGGGGGTCCTCGGGGAGGGCGCGCCACCCGCCACCCTGTCTCCCCGCTTCATGACGGAGCTGCTGCGCGAGGAGATGGGCTTCAGCGGGCTGCTCTTCACGGATGCGCTCCGGATGGGCGCCATCACGGACGCGTACGGCGGCGGCGAGGCGGCGGTGCTCGCGCTCCAGGCGGGGGCGGATGTCCTCCTTATCCCGACGACGGTGGAGGAAGCCGTCGAGGCGGTCGTCGAGGCCGTGGAGTCCGGGCGCGTCGACCGCGCGCGGGTGCAGGCCTCGGTGCGGCGGATCCTGGAGGCGAAGGCGCGGGTGGGGCTTCATCGGGGGGCGCACGTGGCGCTCGAACGGGTGGACGCGGTTGTGGGTGCCGGCGCGCACCTCGCCTTCGCGGACAGCGCGGCGGACCGCTCGATTACGCTGCCGCGGGACCGCGAGCGGCTCTTTCCGGTCGATCCGCGGTGGACGCGCCGGGTGCTCAGCGTCACGTACGGCAGCGGTGTCGACCTCATCGCCGGCCGAACCTTCGACGACGTGCTGGGCCGGTACGTGGAGCAGGTCGAGCGGCGGCGCATCGACGAGCGCACCTCGCCCGCCGCGTACGACTC
The DNA here is from genome assembly GCA_040880165.1 of Gemmatimonadota bacterium. Lineage (GTDB taxonomy): Bacteria > Gemmatimonadota > Gemmatimonadetes > Longimicrobiales > Gaopeijiaceae > JBBDIW01. The sequence goes on from JBBDIW010000107.1 coordinate 5,572, forward strand.
GCTCGTCGTCGCCGTGGCCGACGCCGACCTCGTGCTGGTGAACGCCTACGTGCCGCCGCGCGCGGGGGCGGGGTCCGTCGCCGTGCCGGACGGCCTCGTCGACTTCGTGCGCCTCGCTTCCTCCGTTGCGCCGACCGCCGTCCTCTCGTTCGGAAATCCGTACCTCCTGTCCGCCTTCCCGGACATCGGGACGTATCTCGTAGCGTGGGGGGACCGGGAGGTGTCGCAGCGGGCGGGGGCGCGGGCCGTCGTCGGTGCGACCGCGATCTCCGGGACGCTCCCGATCTCCCTGCCGCCATTCCACCGGGTGGGGGACGGAGAGCGGCGCGAGCGGGTTCCGGGCCTGGTGGCATGGCGGGAGTCCGAGGACGCGCTCGACCAGGCGGGACTCGTCGCGCCGCGCTGGGACGGAGAAGCCGCCGGCGCGGGGCCGGGACGCGGTGCGCCGGGAGGCGGCACGCCGCCGGATCCGGAGGACGACCCGGTCGTTTCGCCGCTCGAGGTGGATCCGGCCGCCGTCGGGATGTCGGCTTCGATGCTGGAGGAGCTGGATTCGCTCCTGCTCCGGGCCATCGCGGACGGTGCGACGCCCGGCGCTGCCCTCGCGATCGGCCGCGCGGGCGAGCTCGTGCGGCTGCGCGGATACGGCCGGCTGGATTGGGACCCCGCGTCCGCCGCGGTCACCCCGGCCACCATCTACGACCTCGCGTCGCTCACGAAGGTCGTCGCCACCACCACCGCCACGATGATCCTGCTGGACAAGGGGCGCCTGGACCCGCGGGCGCGCGTCATCGACTACCTCCCCTGGTGGGCCGATGGCGACCCGCGCAAGCGGACGGTGACCGTGGAGCAGATCCTCCTGCACCGCGCGGGACTGCCGCCCTTCGAGAACTATCATCGGGAGATCGCCGGCGGGGAAGCTTTCCGCCTGGCCATCGGCGCGGTCCGACTCGACTACGCGCCCGGAACGCGCACCGTCTATTCCGACATCGGATTCATGACGATGGCCTTCGTCGTGGAGGAGATCACCGGCACGACGATGGCCGACTTCCTCGCCGCCGAGGTCTGGGAGCCGCTCGGGCTGGAAGACACCTTCTTCCTCCCCGACCCGCAGCTTCTTCGGCGCATCGCGCCCACCGAGATCGACCTCACGCTGAACGGCCAGCTTGCGCACGGGGTCGTGCACGACGAGAACGCGCGTGCCCTCGGCGGGGTCGCGGGGCACGCGGGGCTCTTTTCCTCCGCGCGGGATCTCGCCGTCTTCTCGGAGATGATGCTGAGAGGCGGCGTGGCGATCGGCTGCGCCCGGCACGGAGCGGACTTCGCGGACGCCGCGGGCGCCGGGGCAGGCCCCGCGGACGCGGTGGGCCCGGCGGATCCGGCGGGGCGAACGGATCCGACGGCGCTCCCTGCGGGCGTCACGAGAGGTGCCGACGCGCGGGGCGTTTCCGCCGCATGGGGCGTGGCCGGCATGGCACGCACCGGGCCGGGTGCGCGCCGCGGCATGTGCGGCCGCAGGGTGGTCGCCCGGCGGATGGAGGACGGCGGTCCCGGCGGTCCCGCGGGGGGACGACCGACTGACGAGGGGGCTGCGGCCGGTGCCGACCAGAGGGTCGCGATGGAGGGCGCGGTGGCGGACGTGGTCGAGCTGCGGCTGCTCCGGCGTGAAACCGTCGAGCGGTTCACCCGCCGTCACGATTTCTCCGCGAGCCGTGCGCTCGGATGGGACACCCCGTCCGAACGTTCCTCCGCAGGGGAGTACTTCACCGCCAGCGCCTTCGGGCACACGGGCTTCACCGGGACGTCCCTCTGGATCGACCCGGAGCTCGACCTCTTCGTGGTGCTCCTGACCAACCGGGTGAACCCCAGTCGCGAGAACACCCTGCACATCCCCCTGCGGAGGGCCGTGCACGACGCGGCGGCCCGCTCTATCATGGACAGACCCGTCCTCCGCCGCGCGCCGTGCTGCGAAGGAATGCCTCCACGGCGTTGAGCCCGCAGGTACCCGGGAGACCCGGCGCCGTCCGTCAGAACCCCGACCCGCACAGGAATGGAGCCAGCCGGATGAAGACAGGACGAGTGCAGGTCGACGCGACGCGGGCGCCCGGACGCGCGTGCCGGGAGAGCGCATCATGAGCAGCTTCGGCGCCGTGGATGCGGGCGTCCTTCTCCTCTATCTCGTCGGGGTGACGGCCTGGGGTGCCTGGCTGGGGCGGAAGCAGCGGGGTGGAACGGACTACTTCCTCGGGAATCGCGAGCTTCCCTGGGGCGCGGTCATGCTCTCCGTGGTCGCCACCGAGACGAGCACGCTCACCTTCCTCAGCATTCCCGGCGTCTCGTACTTCGGCACCCTCGGCTTTCTCCAACTCACGCTGGGCTATCTCGCCGGGCGGATCGTCGTGGCCGGCGTGCTCCTGCCCGCCTACTACCGCGGCGACCTGAACACCGCATACGCGCTGCTGGAGACGCGCTTCGGGACGGGGACGCGGCGCTTCACTTCCGGTATCTTCATGATTACCCGGCTCCTCGCGGACTCGGTGCGTCTCTTCGCCACGGCCATCCCGCTCGCGCTCGTCACCGGCTGGCCGTATCCGGTCTCGATCGCCGTGATCGGGCTCCTCACGGTGGCGTACACCTACTTCGGCGGCATCAAGGCGGTCGTCTGGGTGGACGCGCTCCAGATGGGGCTCTACCTCTTCGGGGCGCTCGTCGCGCTCTTCGTGCTGCATCAGCTGATCCCGGGCGGATGGGGAGCGGCGCTCACTTCCGCGGCCGATGCAGGCAAGCTCGAGGTCGTCACCTTCGGCCTCGACTTCGCCGTGCCGTACACCTTCTGGGCCGGCCTCTTCGGAGGTGGCTTCCTGACGATGGCGTCGCACGGGACGGACCAGCTGATCGTGCAGCGGCTCCTGACCTGCCGCGACCTCGCGTCCAGCCGCAAGGCGCTCGTCGGGAGCGGCGTCGTGGTCGTCGTCCAGTTCGCCCTCTTCCTCGTCGTGGGCATCGGGCTCTGGGCCTTCTACGGGGGCGTCGCCTTCCCGAGTCCGGACGAGATCTTCCCCACATTCATCATCGACGAGCTTCCCGTCGGGATCACGGGACTCCTGATCGCGGGCATCTTCGCCGCGGCGATGTCGTCGCTCTCGTCGTCGATGAACTCCCTCGCCTCCGCTTCCGCCTACGACTTCTGGGCGCCGCTCGCCGGCGCCACCGGGGACGAGGCGCGCATCCTCAGGGCGGGGAAGCGCTTCACGCTCCTCTGGGCCCTGCTCCTGATCGGCGGCGCGACGGCATTCGTCCCGATGAGCGAGGGCTCCGCTGCCGTCGTGGTGGCGCTGACGATCGCGTCGCTCGTCTACGGAGGGTTGCTGGGCGCGTTCGCCCTCGGGGTGCTGAGCCCGCGCGCGAACCAGCGCGGCGTGATCACGGGGATGTCCATCGGCATCGCGACGGTCACGGCGATCTGGCGGTTCGCCGCGGACAGCGTGGGGTGGCCCTGGTTCGTCCTGATCGGGACGGTCGTGACGTTCGCCGTGGGGTACGGGGCGAGCCGGGTCGGCGGGCAGGGAGCGCGTGCGGCGGGTCGCGCCGTGAATGCCGCAGGCGCTGC
>JBBDIW010000107.1:9281-11634 GCA_040880165.1 Gemmatimonadota bacterium
TCGGCGGGCAGGGAGCGCGTGCGGCGGGTCGCGCCGTGAATGCCGCAGGCGCTGCGGGTGCTGCGGATGCTGCGGGCTCCGGCGCCAGCGCGGAAGGTGATCCGGAGCACGGTCGTGACGGCAGGCGATCCGCGGGGGACGAGGCGACCGCCGCGTCATGAGCGGCTCGCCCGGCGCATTCGTCGTGGGCATCGACGGCGGGGGCACGCGCACCCGCGCCGTCGTTCTCGCGCCGGACGGCGAGGAGCTCGGGAGGGCCGAAGGTGGGGCGACGCTGGTGTCGCCCGGCACACCGGGCGGCGAAGTGCTGCACGTCCTGCGCGACGTGACGCTCTCGGCCATGGAGAATGCGGGTGTCGAGACCCCCGCGGCCGCACTTCACGCGGGGCTCGCGGGCGTGGGACGGGAGTGGGTGCGAGCCGGAGTCGAGGCGGCCCTGCGGAAGTCGTTCGGGCCGGAGTCGGCGGGCCCGGAGCGCATCGCGTCGTCGGTTCGCGTGGGGACGGACAGCGCGGCGGCGTTCCACGCGGCGTTCGGTACCGGTCCCGGGCTCCTGGTGATCTCCGGTACCGGATCCATCGGGTGGGGACGGAGCGAGACCGGCGAGTGGGCGCGCGTCGGCGGGTGGGGAAGCCTGCTGGGCGACGAAGGAAGCGGCTACCGGATCGGGCTCGACGCCCTCCGGGCGACGGTACAGAGCGATGACGGACGCGGGGAGCCGACGGCCCTGGCGCCTGCGATCCTCGAGACGCTCGCGCTGGAGACGACGGAGGAGCTCGTGGACTGGGGCGCGACGGCGGCCAAGGCGCACATCGCGAAGCTGGCTCCGGTGGTGCGCGACACCGCCCGGGCCGGCGACGAGACGGCCGTCCGTATCCTCGAGCGAGCGACGGCGGATCTGGAGCGCCACGTCGTGCTCCTGCTCAAGCGCCTCGGGCCCTGGTCGACACCGCCCGGCCTGGCGCTGTGCGGTGGACTCCTCTCGCCCGACGGAGTCCTGCGCCAGTCGTTCCTGAAGGCCGTCGCGGGGCACGGGTGCCGCCCGATCGAAACCCCGGTCGACGCGTCCCGTGGAGCGGCCCTTCTCGCGCTGGAGGAGGCGGTCGAGCCCGCGTAGCGCGTTTCCCGGTGGCGACCGATTACCGCAGCGCCGACTCCAGCGCCGTCGCCGCGTCCGTCTTCTCGTCCCGGTACTTGACGATCATGGGCGCGTAGAGCTGCAGTCCCTCCCGTTTTCCGAACGTCCCGCCCGCTGGACGCGAACCCGGCACGACCACGGCTCCCTCCGGCACCGCGAGGGGACGCCCCGGCGCGCTTCGGTACACTTCGCCGTGCACCAGGTCGTAGAGTGGCGTGCTCGCCGTGAGGTTCACGCCGGGTGCGACCACCGCGCGCCGACCGACGAGGATCCCCTCGAAGATCCCGACGTTGCCGCCGATCATCACGTCGTCCTCGATGATCACGGGCCGCAGCCCGATGGGCTCCAGGACGCCGCCGATCTGCGCCCCCGCGCTCAGGTGAACGCGCGCACCGATCTGCGCGCAGGATCCGACGAGCGCGTGCGAGTCGATCATCGTGCCCTCGCCCACGTACGCGCCCACGTTCACGTACGCGGGCGGCATGATGACGACGCGGGGCGCGAGGTAGGCGCCCGCTCGCACCGAGCTTCCGCCGGGCACGATCCGCACATTCTCCTCCACCCCTCGCGTGTCGCGCAGCGGCAGGGTGTCGCGGTCGAAGAAGTCGGCCGGCGACCCCTCGAAGCGGCGCGTCTCCCCTATGCGGAAGGCGAGCAGGATGCCGGACTTCACCCACTCGACCACCCGCCACCCGCTCGGTCCTCCGCTTCCGCGAATCGTCTCGCCCCGGCCCGGATCTCCGTCGTGCCGATCCCCGGAGGCCGAGCTTCCCGTGTCCGCATCTCCCGGCTCGGCTCCGGCATCTACCGGCTCCGCGGCGCGCACCTCGCCGCGGCCCAGCGCGTCGAGCAGCTTCGCGACGCTCCGGCGGGCGCCGTCGGCGTCCTCCACGCTCGGCGCCGAAGTCCAGGCCTCGATCTCCTGCCGCAGGGCGTCGGTTGCGGGGTTGCGGCCGTTCATGCGAGCGCCCCCGCGTCGCGGAGCGCGCGCGCGAGCGCCTCACGGTGCTCCCCCTCGCCCAGCGGCGTCAGCGGAAGCCGAAAGTGCGCCTCCATGCGCCCCATGATCTCGAGCGCGCTCTTCACCGGAATCGGGTTCGAGACCACGAAGTTCGCCCGCATCAGCGGCAGCAGAAGCTCGTGCAGCTTGCGCGCCTCCGCGAAGTTGCCGGCGAGGCCGGCGTGCACGAGCTGGGACATCGCGGCCGGAACCTC
>JBBDIW010000108.1:0-7271 GCA_040880165.1 Gemmatimonadota bacterium
CCCGATCCGACGCGAGGCGCCCGCCCCTGGGATCCGGTGGGGGCGCTTCGACGTTCGGGCCCTCTTCCCCTCGCCCGGTGCCCGTCAGGGGCCCCGGGGAGATCCGGAGAGGGTCACCACCCGGGGAAGAGCTGGAAGGTCCAGTGCGCGCCCTTGAGGGGTCGTTGCAGCGGCGTGGCGTAGGCCGCCTCCAGGATGAGGAAGCCCAGGATGTTGAACCGTGCACCGGCGCCGTAGCTGAAGACCGGCACCCGGTCCGCCGTGTTCCGGTTGAACTCGAGCGTGGGCTCGTTCTGGCTGTCCCAGGCGAGTCCCGCGTCGCCGAAGAGGAAGAACTCGGTCGGGATGTACGGAAAGTTGATGAGCCCGAACTGGTCCGTACCGAGCACCGGCACCCTCATCTCCACGTTGCTGACCGCGATCCGATGCCCGTAGAGGCGCGAGAACTCGGGGCAACTGACGTCCGTCCCTCCGGCGGGCACCGTGCACTCCCGCGACTCGAAGGTGTGCGAGGCGTATCCCCGGATAAAGGAGCCGAAACCGAGGAAGATGGGCTGCAACTGCTGGCTCGTCTCCGCCTGGTTCCCATAGCGCCCGTGGTGCATCCCGCGAAACGCGAAGGTCAGGTGCGTCCTCGGGTTGAAGTAGCGCCGAAAGTCCGCGGTAACGGTCTGGAAGTTCAGCGTTCCCAGCGTCTGCTGGAGCTCGAGGCGATAGCGCGCCCCGCGCACGGGCGATGTGAACCCCATGAAGCTGTTGTCACCCACCAGGGCGACGGAGGCCTGCGCGAGATTCAGCGGGTCCGGTGCGAGGTCGTTCCGATCGATGCGCTGGTGGTCGAAGAGCTGCCCGAACGTGTTGAACTCGAAGCGCTCCTCTTCTACGTCGTACGAGTATCGGGTCGCCCCCAGGTTGAAGTCGAGCCTCCGCGTCCTCGAGAAGGGATAGGAAGCCAGCCCCGAGATGGACGAGACGAAGAGCCTCTGCCGCAGCTGGGAGAACTGCATGTTGCCATTCGGGAGATACCCGCCGCGCGACTGGACGAACATGTACGGAATGCGCCCTCCCAGGATCCCCCAGTTCCAACGGTTCTCCATGTTCTGGTAGAAGGCCTGCCCACCGATGTCCTTCGCCGTGCCCTGCGCCTGGACCGCCACGCCGAGATTGCGGTTGCCGAGCATGTCGCTGAAGAAGAACGCCGCGGACCCTCCGACATAGCCTCCGAACTGGTCGGAGCCGACCCCGATGCTGGGCTGGCCGATGTAGTCCAGCGCGAGCGAGGGGGAATACTCCACCGAAGCGTCGGCCTGGAACGCTCCGACGGGAGGCAACCCGGTGCGGGCGTCGGCGAGATACGCAGAAACCCGGCTGCGGACCGGCTGCTCGACAGGGGGAATCAGGCGGCCGGGAGCCGGCGATGCGGCCGCGACCTGCTGCGGCGTCTCTTCCATGTCCGCGGCGTAGACGTGGAACTCGAACTCGTCGAAGACGGTGAAGAGAATCGTCCCGGCGTCCTTGGCCACCGACATCGCCGGCGAGTGGGCCGAGATGCCGCTCACCGCCGTCGCCAGCGTGGTGACGCGACGCACGGCTCCCGTCGCGAGCGCGAGCAGATAGATGTCGCTGAAGCCGTCCTGGTCCGAGACGAAGTAGAGGCTCTCCCCGTCCGGCGAGAACTGCGGATTGATGTGCTTCACGTTGCCGAAGATGGAAATGGGGTCGACGCGCCCGGTCGCGAGGTCGTAGCTGGCGAGCTGAAGCTCGCTGTACGTGAGCTGCTCAAAGTCCGTCTCCGGACCTCGATCCGACGAGAAGACGAGGCTGCGCCCGTCGGGCGAGAATACCGGCTGGAAGTCCGCGTGCCGGTCGTTGGTCAGCTGGCGCACGTCCGAGGTTTCGACGTCCACCATGTACAGGTTGCTGTGCCCGCCCCTCTGGGCCGCGAACGCGATGGAGCGGCCGTCCGGAGACCACGCGGGGTTCACGATGGCCCCCAGCTCCGGCGGCGAAAAGCGCTTCCGCGTCCGTCCGCTCTCCACGTCGACCACGACGAGCTGGTTACGCCCTTCCGCGAAGACGACGTAGACGAACTGCGAGCCGTCCGGCGACCAGGCGCCCGAGGAATCGATGTACCGCAGCGCCTCGTAATGCGGATCGGACGCCGCGCTCGTCAGCTTTCGCACAATTCGTCCGGTCTCGGTCTCCGCGAGGAAGATGTCGACCGAAAAGAGGTCCTTCTCGGAAATGAAGGCGACGTAGCGCCCGTCGGGACTGACGGCCGGGGAGACGTTCTGCCGGCCCGCTCCCGTGGAGGGCGCCAGGACGAGCCGGCCGGCTTCGGCGGGAAGGGTGCGTCCCGCGATCAGCGGCGTGTAGTCGGTGTCGATGGTGCGGTGCCACTGCGCGGAGAGCGTGTCCGCAGACACGCCGAGCACCTGCTGAATTGCCGGCTCCCACCCCGTGCGCAGCGCGCGGCGGAAGAGTTGGACCGCCGCGTCGTCGCCATACGTGGAGCCGACGTAGATCCAGAACGCCTGCCCGAACCGATACGGGAAGAAGCGTGTCTCGCGGGTCATCTGCTTGAGCGTCGGAAGGTCATCCCTCAGGAGCGCGTCGCGCAGCCACATCGCCGTCAGCGCGTCTTCCTGCCCGACGGAGAGGTATTCGGCCATGCCCTCGATCATCCAGAGCGGAAGGCGCCCGAGCGACTGGATGCCGCCCCCCGCCCGTGACTGCGCCAGGTTGTACTGGAAGGCGTGCACGAGCTCGTGACCCAGAACATGATCCGTCGAGGCGTACGAGCCCGTGAGCGGCATGATGACACGGTTCTTCAGCGATTCGGTGACACCGCCGGTTCCTTCGCCGATCATCCCGCGTAACGTGTTCGTCTGCTGGAAGTCGGGGTGGTCCGCGTACAGGATGAGGGGCTTCGACGCCTCGAATTCGTGCTGGAAGAGTCGCGCAAGACGCTCGTACCACCGCTCGGACATCCGGGAGACGTCCTCGATCGCCTCCGACATCTCGGGGTAGTAGTGGATGTCGAAGTGCGGCGTCTCGAGAATCCGGAAGTCGAACTTGTCGTACTGGACCTTGTTGCGTCCGAAGTACTGTGCAGAGGCGGGAACCGGGAGGAGCATCAGGGCGGCGACCGCGAGGAGGGGCCAGCGGGCGCGCAGCGAAAATGCATCGATGATCATGCGGGCAGGGGGCACACTCATGGATCCTCTCAAGGTCGCGTTCTGTTGAATCCCCGCCCCATCGGCATACACGCGAAGGGAGAGGACATGACATGGTTCTGCTTCACCGACGTCCGACCGCGGGCCGTTCTGCCGGATTCCGCTCCGGATTCGGGTTCGTGCAGTCGGTACACGAAGATCGTGCGGAGGGTCCTGTCTCCGGCAAGGGCCGGGCCGCGCGGTGCCGCGCGCGCACCGCCGCGACGCCTCGCTGCACAGGCGCGGTCGCGCCGGGCCGGGACGTTGCGCTCGATCACCGACTGCGGCAGAATGCTCCGTGCCGCGCATCGCCCGACCCTGTTCAACTCGCACGCGAGAAGCCCCATGTTCGAGTCCACCCGCCCGCATCACCGGCGCTGCGTCCGGATTCCGGCTGCCGCGTGCGCGCTGGCCGCGCTCGCGCTCACGGCCTGCGCCGGCACCGACGAACCGCTGCCCATCGCGAACCTGCACGAAATCGAGAGCCCGCCGGGAGCGGGAAGCGGCGAGGCGCACCTGGCGCCGGACGGTGACGGGGTCATCCTGAGCTGGCTGGAGCCCGTCGCCGGAAGGGGGGACGTCGCGCAGGCAGGGGGGGAAGCCGCCCGCGCCCCCCGCCATGCGCTCCGCATGGCCCGGCTCGCCGGCGAAGAGTGGTCCGAGAGCCACCGGGTGGCAGACGGCGACAACTTCTTCGTCAACTGGGCGGATTTCCCCTCCGTCACCCCGGTTGCGCCGGGCCTGCTGGCGGCGCACTGGCTCGTTCGCGGCCCCGCCGGCGGGTACGACTACGCCATCCACATCGCGCTGTCGGGCGACGGGGGCCGCAGCTGGTCCGCCTCGTGGATCCCGCACGAGGACGGAACCCCCACGGAGCACGGCTTCGTCTCCATCCTCCCGGTGGACGAGGAGACGTTCGGCGTCGTCTGGCTCGACGGGCGGGACTACGCGCGGGCGGAGGAGGAAGGCGGTGAACGCGACCCCGAGATGGCGCTGCGTTTCCGCCAGGTGGCGCTCGGCTGGGTGCGCCAGGCCGCCGCGCCGCCGTTCCCGGGCGACGGGGCCGCCGAGGAAGTCGTCATCGACTCCCGCGTGTGCGACTGCTGCCAGACTGCGGCCGCCCGCACCGCGCGGGGGCTGGTCGCCGTCTACCGGGATCGCAGTCCACAGGAAGTTCGCGACATCTCGGTGGTGCGGTTCGAGGACGGCCGCTGGTCCGACCCCGTGCCGGTCCATCGGGACGATTGGGTCATCAATGCGTGCCCCGTGAACGGGCCGGACGTGGCCGCGTCCGGCGACGACGTCGCCGTCGCCTGGTTCACGGGAGCGGACGATCGTCCGGCGGTGAAGCTTTCGTTCTCTGCGGACGCCGGTACGACCTTTGGCGAGCCGATCGAGATCGATGGCGGCAACCCGGCGGGAAGGGTGGGGGTCGCGCTCCTGGAGGACGGAAGCGCGCTCGTCAGCTGGCTCGAACGCGCTGGGGGCGGGGCGGAGGTCCGCGTGCGTCGGGTCACCGCGGACGGTCGCTCCGGAAGTGCGCACGTGGTCGCCTCATCGTCCGCGAGCCGCGCGAGCGGATTCCCGCAGATGGCGGTGACTGCGGAAGAACGCCTCGTCTTCGCCTGGACGGATCCCTCGGACTCGGACGGGACGGGGCGCGTCCGCGTCGCCACCGCCGACATCCCCGAGCGGCCATGAGGCACCGACTGCTGTGCCTCGCCCTCGTCGCCTTGGCGCTTCCGGCCTGCGCCGAGAGGCCCTCGGCCGCACCGCGCATCGGCGAACCGGCCCCGGATTTCGAGAGCGTGTCGCTGAACGGGGAATCCCTCTCCCTCGCGGAGCTGAGGGGTCAGCCCGTCCTGCTGAACCTCTGGGCGACCTGGTGTGGCCCGTGCCGGATCGAGACCCCGTTCCTGCAGGCGATCTACGAGGAGCACCGCGAGCGGGGGCTCAGGGTGGTGGGCGTGACGGTTGATGGTGCCGGCTCCATCCGTCAGATCCACTCCTTCCTCGACGAGTTCGGCGTCACCTACGACATCCTCCACGACGCGCGGATGGAGTCCATGGACACCTTTTCGGTGTGGGGGCTTCCCGTGACCTATCTCATCGACAGGGAAGGACGATTCCGCTTCATCCGGCTGGGACCCATCGACGAAGACGACGCAGACTTTCATGCGGCACTCGAGGACATCCTTTCATGAACCCGACCCCTTTCGGCACGAACACGAACACGGAAACGAACACGGACACGGACTCGCGCACGAAGACGCGGACGCATACACCCTCCGCCGCCGTTCCCGACGCGCTTCGAGATTTCGAGACCCCCGTCGCGGTGCTCGACGTCGCACGGGTGAGGGCGAACGCCCGACGCGTGGTCGCGTACTGCGCCGGGCACGGACTGCGGTGGCGCCCGCACGTCAAGACGCACAAGAGTCTCCGGGTCGCCAGGATCCAGCTGGAAGCCGGTGCGGCGGGACTCACGGTGGCGACCCCGCGTGAGGCGGAGATCATGGCGGAGGTCACGTCCGATCTTCTCCTGGCGTACCCGCCGGTGGGGGAGGCAAGGCTCCGGCGCCTGATGGCGCTGCCTGCGGCCGTTTCGCTGACGGTCGCCCTCGACTCCGAACGGGCCCTGGACGACCTCGCCGCCTCCGCGGAAGCGGCCGGACGGCGCGTGGGGGTGTTCGTGGAAGTGGACCTGGGCATGCACAGGGTGGGCGTTCAGGGCCCGGACGAGGCGGTCGCGCTCGCACGACGGGTCCGGGCAGCGGACAGCCTGGACTTCCGGGGCATCCTCTTCTACCCCGGTCACATCCGCCTGCCGGTGGAAGAGCAGGACGCGGATCTCGCGGCGGCCGCCTCCCGACTGGACGCGGTCCGGGAGGCCCTCGAGCGGGCCGACCTGGAGCCGCCGGTGGTGAGCGGAGGGTCCACTCCGACGATCTGGCGCAGCCACGATTTCCCGGGCATCACGGAGGTGCGATCCGGAACGTGCATCTTCAACGACCGGGATATGGTCTCGCTCGGCGTGTGCAAAGAGGACGCCTGCGCCTACACCATCCTGGCCACCGTCGTGAGCACGGCGGTGCCGGGGCAGGCGGTGATCGATGCCGGCTCGAAGGCGCTGGCAAAGGAAGAGCTCCGCTCCGCGGGAGCCGGATACGGGGCGCTCCTGGGTCATCCTGAGCTGCATGTGGCGGCGCTCTCCGAGGAGCACGGCATCATCCGGCTGGCCGGAAGCGACTGGAAACCCCGGGTCGGCGACCGGGTGCGGGTGGTCCCGAACCACGTCTGCGTTTCCGTGAACCTCCAGGACCGGATTCTCGCTTTCGAGAACGGTGCGGCCGAAGCCTGGCCCGTGGAGGCCCGCGGCCGTTTCTGAGCTGCGGGAGGCCGGGGCGACGATGCGGCGGCCACCCGGCCCACTGGCGGGCGCGGCGCCTCTGCAACATCTTCTCCCCTGGCCGGGCTCTCGAGCCCCGGCACATTCCCGAATTCAGACGACGAGGTTTCACACGATGAGCAAGATCGACATCGTTCACACCGACCTGGCTCCCCGTGCGATCGGGCCCTATTCGCAGGCGGTCGTGGCGGGAGGATTGGTCTATGTTTCGGGGCAGATCCCCATCGATCCAGCCTCCGGCGAGGTCATCGAAGGCGACATCGCCGCGCACACCGACCGCGTCCTGCGCAGCCTCGCCGCGGTGCTGGAGACCGCCGGTGCGTCGCTCTCCACGGTGGTGAAGACGACGGTGTACCTGTCGGACATGGGCACATTCGCCGCCATGAACGAGGTGTACGGCAGGCACTTCGGTGATCACCGCCCCGCACGCGCCACCGTGGAGGCCGCGGCGCTTCCGAAGGGTGTCGCCGTCGAGATCGACGCCGTGGCACTGGTCGCCTGAGCGGGGGAAGCCGGACGGCACGATCGGGGAGCACCGCCGTCTGGATCGGAGAAAGTCGGACCGTTCTGCAGGGAGGGACAATGCGTTGGCGAGCCGGCGCGACGATCCTGGTCGCGAGCGTTCTGTTCGGCGGGTGCATGATGTCCGG
>JBBDIW010000108.1:7371-11496 GCA_040880165.1 Gemmatimonadota bacterium
CCGGCGCGACGATCCTGGTCGCGAGCGTTCTGTTCGGCGGGTGCATGATGTCCGGCCAGGCCGACAACCCGTTCCAGGGTCGATCGGCCCGGCAGATCACGCTTCACGTGAACAACCAGTCGTCCGAACAGGTCACGCTCCGCGCGGTTTCGATCGGCGGCCGGCCGGCGCTGGGCACCGTTCAGCCTCTCGGAAACGCGAACTTCACGGTGCCCTGGACGCGCACGACCGAACTCAGCATCGAGATCTCCTCCCTGGGCTCCCGAAGGTTCACCACGCGGGCCATCGTCGCGAATCCCGGCGACCGGGTCCAGCTCCGCATCGAGCGGACCATCTCGCGCTCCATCCTCTGGTAGCTGCCCGGCGCGGATTCTCCGCGCGGCCGTGTCCCTCCCGCGGGGGAGCTTCCGGCCCTCTTTCCACGCGCCCGCACCCTTGCCGTCCGCGCCTTCCTGCACGGCACCAGCGGGGGGAGCGCCCGTGGCACATCCGTTGCACCCCGACGAGCGACTTCCCGGGAGGGGAATGATCACTTCCCGGTTTCGGCCGCACGGACCACGGGAGAATCGGGATGACGGAACAGGAAAGGAAGCACGTCGAGGAACGCCTTCTCCAGGAACGGGACCGCGCGACCCGCATGATAAAGAGAATCGAGGCGAAAGAGCAGGTCTCCCAGCACGAGTCTGCCGGCGAGCTCAGCAAGATTCCGTCGCACATGGCTGACGAGGGTTCCCAGACGCAGGAACAGGAGCGGGACTTCATCCTGCTCAACCGCGAGAGCCGGGTCCTGAACCTCATCGACCGCGCACTCGAGCTTCTGCGCGAAGACCCCGAGACATTCGCCCGCTGCGAGGAGTGCGGAAGGGACATCGAGTTCGAGCGTTTCGACCTGATTCCGTGGACGCGACTCTGCGCGCGGTCCGCGAAGAAACAGGAAGGCCCCGCCGACCGGGCGTCCGCCGCCGCCCGCATCCCCGCGGAGGGGTAGGCCCGCACCCGGGCGGCCTCCCTCCCGTCGCACTCCGGGACAGGGCGCGCGACCTTGTGGAGCCGGCGGCGGAACGCGAAGATTCCATTTCGACCTCGCCGTCCTTCCTGGGCTGAATCGTGCAGGATTTCGGCGCAGGCACCACTGTCCTTCTTCAACGGCATTCACAATCGCCGTCGAAGGAACGTCGTTCGCCGCGAGAGCCCGTGCCGGAACCGACCCGCATCATCCTGAACCCGGCCTCCAGCAACGGAGGCGGAAAGCGTCTCGGCCCGATGCTGCGGTCCCGGCTGGAGCAGCGGGGCATCGCGCATGAGATCGTCCTCAGCAGGGAGGCCGGTCACGTGGCGAAGCTCGCCCGTGATGCGGCGCGGGACGGCGTCCGACGCATTCTCGCCGTCGGCGGTGACGGAACGATCCATGAGATCGCCAACGGCCTTCTCGAGGCCGGCGTTCCCCCGCCCGCCGTCGCCATCCTCCCCGTCGGCACCGGCAACGACTTCTACCGGATGATCGGCCGTCCCCCCCGGGAGGGACGCAGGGGGATCGACGCTGCGCTCGACACCCTGCAGCACGGCCTTCCCACCCGCTTCGACGTCGGCGTCGTGCGCTGGGAGGGCGGAGAATCGTACTTCGTGAACTTCCTGGGGGTGGGGGTGGACGTGGAAGTGCTGCGGCGCCGGGCACGCTTTCAATGGCTGCCGGGCATCACGCAGTATCTGGCCGCCCTCCTTTCTGCCGTGACCCGCTTCCAGCCGGTCCATCTCCACATCGACGTCGACGACGACGAGCGGATCGAGGAACGCGCCCTCCTCTGCGCGGTGACCGTGGGCCCTTCCGTCGGAGGCGGCTTCATGCTCTCCCCCGATGCCCGACCCGACGACGGTCTCCTCGATCTCTGCCTGGTTGGCAGGCTTGGCGCCTTGCAGATCTTGCGTTACATCCCGAAGGTTATCCGCGGAAAGCACAAGGACCTGGACGAGGTCACCCTGCGTCAGTTCCAGCGACTTCGCCTCGCGACGGGAGGCGCCGAGCCGATGTTCTTCCAGCTGGACGGAGACCTCAGAACGGAAGCCGTACCCTGGCTCGATATCGAGATCCGCGCCGGAGCCCTTCCCATCCTGATGCCCGTCCCGGACAGGGCCGCGGCCACCGGCGCGGGCGCGGCGAGCATGCGCCCACCTGCAGAGGTCGAGGCGTGATGACTCGCTCGCTCCGCGGGAGGCTCGGACCGGTCGTCCTGGTTCTCCTGGTGGCCGCCCCCGCCACCGCCCGGCCGCTCTGCGGGCAGGAGGGGGCTTCGCGCGGCGAGGAGGAACGGGCGGCTGTGGACACCATCCTGCTTCCGCAGGCGATGCCCCCGGTCGCTTTCTTGCTCCCTCGCCAGGCGCTCCTTCGGGGGATCCCCCGGGTGACGCCGCCACGGGCCCCCGGGGCGGTTCCCCCGTCGCCCCTGCAACAGGAGCCCCCCGACCGGATCAGCCCCGGCGGCGCGTTCCTCCGCAGTCTGATCGTTCCCGGATGGGGACACGCGGCCACCGGATCGTACACGAGGGGAGGGTTCTACTTCATGGCCCAGTCGGGGACGGCGTGGATGCTCGTGCGGACGGGAGCCAACCGGAACAGCGCACGCGCGATCAGGGATCTTCGGAGCGAGACGGCGGAAGCACGATTCCTCGCAGAAGGAGTGCACCCGGACAGCATCCCTCTCCGGGTGCAGGCGGACCCTGGCGTCGCGAGCGCTCAGGCCCTCGTCGACGCGCGCAGCCAGCAGTTCGAGGACTGGGCCGCGCTCGGGATCTTCCTCGTCCTGATCGGCGCAGCCGACGCCTTCGTCGCCGGGCATCTGCAGGACTTCCCCACGCCGCTCAGCATTCGCGCGGTTCCCGCCGGTCCCCTCCGGGCCGCCGGAAGCGGCGTGCGGCCGACGGGGCGCTTCGACGTCCCGGGAGCCGTGGAAATCCGGCTGTCTCTTCCGTGGCACGGACCCTGGAGCGGCTTGCGCGAGTAAAGCAGGAAGGAATGTTCGGAGGGATGGGCAGAAGGGTCGGCGGTCGGAGTCGGGGAATCGGCGCAGCCGTCAGGGAAGCTCCTGCGAGCCCGCGCTTTCCTCCCCCCAGTATTCGAGCCGGGGCTCGGCGCCGTCTTCCAGCACGATGAAGGACTTGTGGCGGATCCAGTCTCCCGCGTTCATGTAGTAGCGTCCGGGCCCCACTTCCACCACCGCGGGAATGTGCGAGTGCCCGAGAAGCACCATGTCCAGCTCCGGCTCGTCGATCAGCTTCTGGATCGCCCACGCCTCCAGCGCCGCGCTCCGATCCCGGTCTTCGCCGGTGAGCTCCTCGCCGTACGACTCGGTCCTGGAGACGCGCTGCGCGATGCGTGCGCCGATGTCCGGATGAAGCCATCGGAAGCCCCAGCGCGTGAGCGAGCCCCTCAGCACGAGCCGGAGCAGGCGATAGCCGAGGTCCCCCTTGCCGAGTCCGTCACCGTGGGCGATGAAGACGTCGCGCCCGGCGAGCGGCACCACGAGGGGGTCCTGATGGAAGATGAGCCCGATTTCTTCGCGGAGAAAGGAACCTCCCCACCAATCGTGGTTACCTCCCATCAGCACCACCGGCGTCCCCGAGTCGACGATGTCGGCCAGAATCCCGAGCACGCGGGTATGGCCCCGGGGGACGGCCTCCCGGTATTCGAACCAGAAATCGAAAAGGTCGCCGTTGATGACGATGCTCGACGCGCGCTCTGCGGCGTGAAGAAGCCACAGCCTGAAGGCTTCTTCGCGTTCGGGGGAAACGGCGCCGAGATGAATGTCGCTGGTGATGTAGACAGGCTTTGGAGGCATGGTCGCAGAAGGTAGACCCGCCCCTGCCGAAGCCACAAGTGCGGGCAACCCGCCGCTTCCGCACCCCGTTTCACGAAAAGCCCGTACCCGCCCCGGCACCTTCCCGTAAAAAGGCGCACGACCCGCACCACCGCGGATCTGCCTCGAACGAACTCTTCCTTCCCCGGAACAGCGAGTCACATGAAGATCGTCACCCTCTCCCTTCTCGTCCTCGCGCTCCTTCTGCACGCGACGTTCCTGGCGTCCCCGGCGGAGGCGCAGTCGACGCAGTTCGGGAAGAACAAGGTCCAGT
>JBBDIW010000109.1:0-2131 GCA_040880165.1 Gemmatimonadota bacterium
GCGGGATCCACGTGCAGGAGTCCGTGTAGTAAACCCTGACGCCGGAGGCGGCATCTCACGTTCCGGAGTGGGAGGCGCCGCCGGCACGGGTTCTGCCCGCCGCTCGTGACCGCAGCCATTCGTCCGTCAACGACCAGAAGGGTGACAGAAATGTTCGATCCTTTGAGAGCAAAGGCAAAAGTTCTTCTTTACACCTCCGGTGCGTTTCTCGTTGGCGTCGGGATGACGTCCGGAATCGGATGGACCGCCAACGCGGTGACCATGCCGACCGTGAGCGACGAGCCACAACTCTCACAGGCCTCCGTCCAGCCGGCGCTGGATCTGAGCGACGCCTTCGTCAACATCTCCGATGCCGTGACGCCGGCTGTGGTTCGAATCGAGACCCAGCGCCAGCGGACCGCCACCCGCGGCCGGATGCAGGAGCTGCCGCCCGGATTCCGCGAATTCTTCGACCTGCCCGGGCAGCCGGAGGGATCGCCCGCCCCGCAGATCGCGGGCGGAAGCGGGTTCATCGTCTCCAAGGATGGCTATATTCTCACGAACGACCACGTGATCTCGGGCGCCGACCAGATCATGGTCTACCTCCAGGACCGGCGCGAGTACCGCGCGACCCTCGTCGGGACGGATCCGACGACGGACGTGGCCGTCATCAAGATCGACGACACGGATCTCCCCACGCTGAGCTTCGGAAACTCCGACGACGTGCGTGTGGGCGAGTGGGTGCTCGCGGTGGGGAACCCGGGCTTCGGCAGTGGTCGCCAGCTCGACTACACCGTCACCGCCGGGATCGTGAGCGCGAAGGGGAGGCCACTCCAGCTGATCCAGAGCGAACTCCGGAGGAATCCGAACCTCGAAGGCGTCTCGCAGTTCGCGATCGAGGACTTCATCCAGACGGACGCGGTGATCAATCCCGGCAACTCGGGCGGCCCCCTGGTCGGGCTGCGCGGACAGGTCGTGGGGATCAACTCGGCCATCGCGAGCCGGACCGGCTACTACCAGGGGTACGGCTTCGCCGTCCCCGTGAACCTCGCGCGACGCGTCATGGAGGACCTGATCGAGTACGGACAGGTGCGGCGCCCGTGGATCGGCATCCAGATCACGGACGTCGAGACCGAGGACGCAGAAGTCTACAACCTCCCCCATGTGGGCGGCGTGCTGATCCAGGACTTCCCCGATGGAAGCCCCGCGCTCGGAGGCGGCCTCGAGGCCGAGGACGTGATCGTCGCGATCGACGGCCAGCCGGTGGACCGGGTCCCCGAGCTCCAGCGCAGGGTGGCGCAGAAGCGGCCGGGCGACCGGATCCGGGTGGAGTACTACCGCGACGGGCGGCTCCAGGAGACGACGGTGCGACTCGCGGAGGCGCCGCTCCAGCCGCGGCCGGCGCGCGTCGAGGCGTCTGCGCCACGGGCGGAGGAGAAACTGGGCATCTCCGTGATGAACCTGACGCCGGAGGTGAACGAGCGGCTGAACTACCCGGAGGCATCCGGCGTGATCATCGAGAGCGTGCAGCCGAACGGCCCGGCGCATCGCCGCGAGGTGAGCCGGTGGCTGAAGATCGAGGAGATCAACCGGACGCCGGTCGATACGGCGGATGACGTGAAGGCCATCCTGGACGAGGTGGGGCCGGGCGATGTGGTGACGCTGAGCCTGGTCGATCCGTTGGGGGCACGACAGGTGGTGAACGTTCGCGTTCCCAGATAAGCCGCTGCGGCGGCGCTGCTGGTTTCGGGCATGACTCTTCCGTGGTCGGATGGGTCATGCCCGATTCTTTTTCGCTTCCCGGGGAAGGACTCTCCTCACCGGGAAGGGGCCGGCGCGGGCCCGTGCGTCTGTTGATGGGCTCTGGAGGGCCGGTTATCTTTTGAGTTCCAGCGTCCTGCACAGGAACTTCGTCGTACGCGGGGGCCCCCGGGCGCTCCGCCGACCGTCCATGACAGGTCGCGACGGACAGCGTGCGAAAGTGGCGGAACTGGTAGACGCGCGAGACTTAGGATCTCGTGGCTCTGTGCCGTGGGGGTTCGAGTCCCCCCTTTCGCACTCCATTCCAGTGAAGAGGAAGTGAATTCTGCATGAGTATTGACGCGACGAAGCTCCGGGTCGACCTGAAGACCGGGGAGCGCTGGAAGCGGAC
>JBBDIW010000109.1:2231-8835 GCA_040880165.1 Gemmatimonadota bacterium
GCGGTCTCCTTCGACGTGAACCCGGAGATCGAGCTGTCCCGGTTGAGCGGCTTCGCGGTGGAGCGCCCGGCCGCCGACGTCGGAGACACGGAGGTGGACGGCGTGCTGGAGCGGGTACGGGACCAGCAGGGGGAATGGGAGCCGGTGGACGAGGGCACACCCGCCGAGGGCGACCTCGCCGCGGTCGAGATCGAGCGACTGGACGGCGACGACGAGGCCGGCGCACAGGAGTACGAGATCACGATCGGCGCCGAGGAGGCGATCCCCGACGTCGAGGCCGCGATCACGACACTCCAGCCGGGTGAGTCCGGAGAGTTCGACATCGCCTTCCCCGAAGACTTTCCGAACGAGGAGCGGCGGGGGGAGAAGCAGCGCCTGCGCATCACCCTGAAGGGGCGCAAGCTCCGCAAGCTCCCCGCTCTGGACGACGACTTCGCGAAGTCGCTGGGCGACTTCGAGTCGCTCGAGGCGCTGCGCGTGAAGATCCGCGAGGACCTGGAGAAGGAGGCGGCGGACCAGTCGGAGGGCCGCATGCGGTCCCAGCTGCTGGACCGGGTGCTCGAGGCGAACAGCTTCGAGGTGCCGGAGTCCATGGTAAACCGGTATCTGGACTCGGTGCTGGCGGATTCGAAGGGCATCCCGGAGGAGCAGCTCCGCGAGGCCCGGATTTCGCTACGGGACGAGGCGGAGCGGGCGGTGAAGCGCATGCTGGTGATCGACCGGATCGGAACGACGCAGGACCTTCGTGCGACGGAGGAGGAGATCGACGAGCGCATCGAGGCGATCGCGGAGCAGCATGGCGCGAATCCGGCCGAGGTCTACGGACGCCTTCAGAAGGCGGGCCGCCTGGAGGAGCTGGAGAGAGAGATCACGGAGCAGAAGGTCTTTGCATTCCTGAAGGAGCGCTCGGAAATCGTTCCGGCGCGCGAAACCGTTTAACGGGAACGAAATGCCGATTTATCCGCCGTACGTCATTGAACGCACCAGCAGGGGCGAGCGCAGCTACGACATCTTCAGTCGCCTCCTCATGGACCGGATCGTCTTCCTGGGAAGCGGGATCGACGATACCGTGGCCAATATCATCGTGGCGCAGCTCCTCTTCCTGGACGCCGAGGACCCGGAGCGGGACATCTATCTGTACATCAACTCACCCGGCGGAAGCGTGTACGCCGGGCTCGCGATCTACGACACGATGCAGCACCTGCGGGCGCCGGTGAACACCTTCTGCATCGGGATGGCCGCGTCGATGGCCGCCGTTCTCATCGCGGCCGGAGAGCCGGGAAAGCGGACGGCGCTGCCGAACTCGCGCATCCTGATTCACCAGCCGTCGTCGGGAACCGAGGGCACTGCGGCCGACATCGAGATCGCGGCGCGCGAGATCCTGAGCATCCGCGAGCGCCTCAACCGACTGCTCGCCTCGCACACCGGGCGCACCGAGGAACAGGTGGCCATCGACGTGGACCGGGACCGCTTCATGAGCCCGGAAGAAGCCGTCGAATACGGCCTGATCGACCGCGTCCTGACGGACAAGGACGACGTACGGGAAATCCGCGAAGTGCGTGAAGTGAAGGACAAGAAGGGCTGATCGACCGAACGACGAGATGAACGATCCCGCGGCCGCGGTGCGGCCGGAGCGGGCATCGACTCCAGACCAGCAGGGCCAGCAGGAGGACCGAACACATGTCCAGTGAAAAGCATCTCCGCTGCAGCTTCTGCGGAAAGTCCAAGGACAGCGTCAAGAAGTTCATTTCCGGACCTTCCGTCTACATCTGCAACGAATGCATCTCCCTGTGCAACGAAATCCTGGCAGAGGAGGAAGAACGCGAATCCTTCGGCGCCGCGGTACCGAGCCTCACGCCGGCGGAGATCAAGGCGATCCTCGACGAGTACGTGATCGGCCAGGAGCCGGCGAAGAAGGCGCTCGCGGTGGCGGTGTACAACCACTACAAGCGGGTGAACCACCAGGGCGTGCTGGACGAGGTGGAGATCGACAAGGCGAACATCCTCCTCATGGGGCCGACCGGCGTGGGAAAGACGCTGCTCGCGCAGACGCTGGCGCGCATCCTCCAGGTCCCCTTCACCATCGCGGACGCGACGACACTCACCGAGGCGGGGTACGTCGGGGAAGATGTCGAGAACATCCTGGTGCGGCTTCTCCAGGCGAGCGACTTCAACGTCGGCGAGTGCGAGCGCGGCATCGTCTACATCGACGAGCTCGACAAGATCGCGCGGAAGTCCGAGAACCCGTCGATCACGAGGGACGTCTCCGGTGAGGGCGTGCAGCAGGCGCTCCTCAAGATCCTGGAGGGAACGGTCGCGAGCGTGCCCCCGCAGGGCGGGCGCAAGCACCCCCAGCAGGAATACATCCAGATCGACACCCGCAACATCCTCTTCGTCTGCGGCGGGGCCTTCGACGGGCTCGAGAAGATCGTCGAAGCGCGGATCGGGCAGCGCAGGATCGGCTTCGGGGACGAGGGCGAGGGGGTGCACCAGGACCGGGAAAATCTTCTGCAGCACGTGGAGCCCGAGGATCTCCAGCGCTTCGGGCTGATTCCGGAGCTGGTGGGCCGCCTTCCCGTCACCGTCAACCTGAACGACCTGGACGAGAACGCCCTCGTCCAGATTCTGCAGGAGCCCAAGAACGCGCTCGTGAAGCAGTACCTGAAAATGTTCGAGCTCGAGGGAATCGGACTGACGTTCGACCCGGAGGCGATCCGCGCAATCGCGAGAAAGGCGCTGCGCCGCGGGACGGGCGCGCGCGGACTTCGGGCGGTCATCGAAGGGATCATGCGCGAGATCATGTTCGACATTCCTTCGCGCGACGACGTGCGCGAGGTCGTCATCACCCCCGAGTGCGTCGACTGCGACGTGCCCCCCCTTCTGGTGCTCCACCCCGAGCCCCAGAAGAAGGAGGCGTGACAGCCTGACGATCCCGGCCCGGTCCGACGGAGAGAACGAGATCCCGGAGCGACTCCCCACCATCGCTCTGCGCGATCTCGTTTTCTTTCCGGGAATGGTGCTTCCCCTGCTGATCGGGCGCCCCCGCTCGGTCGCTGCGCTCGAGGCAGCGGAACGGGACGACGGATGGGTGCTGGTCGTGGCCCAGACGGACGCCGAGATCGAGGAGCCGGGGGAAGCGGAGCTCCACCGGACGGGCACGGTCGTGCGCGCCACGGAGGTGACCCGCCTTCCGGACGGAACGGCACGGGTCGTCCTGGAGGGCGTGGCGCGAGCGAGCGTGAAGCGCTTCCTGCAGAACGCCCCGCACTTCCTGGCCGACGTCACGATTTTCGGGGAGGACACCGAGGGCGCGGAGTTCCGGGAACCGCTCGTGGAGGCGCTGGCGCGGCAGGTGACGCGGATGTACGAAGAATACGTGCGCCTGAACGAGCAGACCCCGGACGACCTCCTGGAATCGCTGGGCCACGCGGGGGATCGAGTGCGGCTCGCGCACCTGATGGCGGGCCACCTCCTGGTGCCGGCCGCGGAGAAGCAGAAAATCCTGGAGGCGGACTCGGGGCGGGAGCGCTTCGAGGCGCTGAGGGATCTCCTGGATCGGGAGCTCGAGGTGCTGCAGATCGAGGAGAAGATCGATCGGCAGATGCGCTTTCAGCTCGACGGAGACCGGCGGAAGGTCTACCTCCAGGAGCAGCTCCGGGCCATCCGCAAGGAACTCGGGGCGGAGGAGAACGAGTGGGACGAGCTCGAGGCGCTGGCCTCCGCGACCGCGCTCCCGGAGCAGGCGCGCGAGCGGGTGGAGCGCGAGGTCCGGCGGCTGGAGCGGCTGAACCCCGCAGCCCCCGAGGCCGCCGTCATCCGCACGTGGATCGACTGGATTCTCGCGCTCCCCTGGGAGGGGCGCTCCGAGGATGCGCTGGACGTCGCGCACGCGTCGCGGGTCCTGGACGACGCGCACCACGGCCTGGACGAGGTCAAGGAGCGCATCCTGGACCACATCGCCGTGCTTTCGCTCGTGGGGCGGATGCAGGGGTCGATCCTCTGCCTGGTGGGGCCTCCGGGGGTCGGGAAGACGTCGCTGGGCCGCAGCATCGCACGGGCACTCGGGCGCGACTTCGTGCGGGTGAGCCTGGGCGGCATCCGGGACGAGGCGGAGATCCGCGGGCACAGGCGGACCTACGTCGGCGCGCTACCCGGCCGGATCCTGCAGGGGATGCGCAGGAGCGGCTCGCGCAATCCGGTCTTCCTGCTCGACGAGGTGGACAAGCTGGCGGGGGACTTTCACGGCGATCCCGCCGCGGCGCTCCTGGAAGTGCTCGATCCGGAGCAGAACCGGACCTTCACGGATCACTACCTGGAGCTGGACTTCGACCTCTCGGACGTCTTCTTCGTCGCCACGGCGAACACGCTCGCGGGAATCCCCGGGCCCCTTCGAGACCGGATGGAGATCATCCGGCTGCCGGGCTACCTGGACACCGAGAAGCGGGAGATCGCCCGACACTTCATCTGGCCGCGCCAGCGCGAGCGGCACGGACTGGAGCGCTCCGGTGTCGAGCTGACGGACGCCGCCATCGATCGGATCATCGCGGCGTACACGCGCGAGGCGGGGGTTCGGGAGCTGGAGCGCCAGCTGTCGCGGGTGGCGAGGAAGCTCGCGCGCCGGCGTGTGGATGCGCCGCCGGTGAAGGTTGTGGAGAAGGCCGAAACGTCGGCACCAGGATCGGCGAAGGCACCGGTGGGGAAGCCCCCGGCGGAGACGGTGGGGCCGGCCGAGTTGAGGACGCTCCTGGGGCCGCCTCCACACGAACGGGAGGAGCGGGACGGCGGCGCCGAACGGGTGGGGATCGCGAGCGGGCTGGCGTGGACGTCGGCCGGCGGCGAGACGATGGACGTGGAAGTGGCGATCGTGCCCGGCAAGGGGCGGATGCAGCTCACGGGGACTCTGGGCGACGTCATGAAGGAATCGGCCGCAGCGGCGGTAACGTATGCCCGCTCTCGCGCGCGCAAGCTCGGGCTGCAGACCCGCTTCCAGGAGGACGTGGACATCCACATCCACATCCCCGAGGGCGCGACGCCCAAGGACGGACCCTCGGCCGGCATCACGATCGCGGCGGCGCTCGTGTCCGCGCTCACGGGAGTCTCCACGCGGATCGACGTCGCGATGACCGGCGAGATCACGCTGCGCGGGCGCGTCCTCGCCGTCGGCGGGATCCGCGAGAAGGCGGTGGCCGCGCTGCGGAGCGGGATGCGCTGCATGGTCCTCCCCGCGGGAAACGAGGGGGAGCTGGAGCTCCTTCCGGAGGAAGTGCGCGAGCGGCTCCGCTTCGTCACGGTTCGCGAGATGGACGAGGTACTCGACACGGTTCTCGCACGGGACGTACCGGCGATGCACACACAACCAGCGAGGAAGGCTTGAAGATCGACCGGGTGGAGTACGCCGGAACGCTCGTGGATCCCCTCGCCCCGCTGCCGGAGGCGCTGCCGCAGGTGGCGTTTTCCGGGCGGTCGAACGTGGGAAAGTCGTCGCTCATCAACACGCTCCTCCGGCGCACCCGGAAGAAACTGGCGCATGTCTCCTCGACGCCAGGCAAGACGCAGGCGCTCAACTTCTTCCGTGTGAACGAGCGCTTCTTTCTCGTGGACCTTCCGGGCTTCGGCTTCGCGCAGGTTCCCGCGGCGGTGCGCGAAGGGTGGCAGGATCTGATCGAGGGCTACCTGGCACGTGACGACGGCCCCCTCGGGGCCGTGCACCTCGTGGACATCCGGCGGGATCCGACCGCGACCGACCTCCAGATGCTCGAGTACCTGGCGTCCATCGAGCTTCCGACGCTGGTTGTCTTCACGAAGGTGGACAAGCTCACGCATTCTGAGCGCACGCGGAAGGTCAAGTCGCTCGCGACGGGACTCCAGCTCGAGCTGGAGCAGGTCATCCCCTTCTCGTCCAAGACGGGGGAAGGCCGGGAAGAGCTGCTGGAGGCGCTGGACGCGCTGCTCGGCGCCGGCGAGACGATCGGCGGAGCGCCGGCCGGCGATGGCGGCGCCCGGGAGGACGGGGAGGAGGAATGAGGTTGCTGCCCGCCCCCCTCCGGCTCACGATCGTCGCGCTCGCCGTGCAGGGGTGCGTGGCCGGCGCGACGGGCACCGGAGCGGATCCATTCGGTGGCGGAACGAACGCCGACGGTTCCGCCCGCGGCAGCGGCACAGACGTCCCCGCGGGATATGGCACCCTCCGCCAGGACGACATCACGCTCGAGATCGAGAGCGGAGACCTCCTGCTCAAAGTGACGCCGATGGCGGAAGCCGTCATCCGCCTCACCGCCCCTGACACCTACGAGCGGCTGCGCTCGCTTGCGCGCTCCCACCGGGCCATGGCGCGGGAGCGGACGGGGATGGAAGAGCCGGAGCTCTTTCTCGTGTCGGTGTTCAGCAATGCCCCGAATGTCCCCTTCGAGCCGGAGGACCTGGCGGTGCTCAGCCACGGTCGGCGGTACCGACCTGTGGCGATCCAGCCCGTGACGCCGGGGTGGGGGGCGCAGCGACTCGAGCAGCGCCAGACGCGCATCGCGGTCTACGTCTTCGAGGCGGGAATCGACCTCGAGACGGATCTGCAGGTGGAGCACCGGATGGCGCGCGACAACGGGTGGTC
>JBBDIW010000109.1:8935-11264 GCA_040880165.1 Gemmatimonadota bacterium
ACCTCGAGACGGATCTGCAGGTGGAGCACCGGATGGCGCGCGACAACGGGTGGTCCCGGATCATCCCGCTGATCCAGGCCGAGCGCTCGCGCGTGCGTGCCCGGGGAGGCGGTGACATGCCCTGACGAAGCGCGTGCGCCGGAACGCGGTCGCGCCCCTGTCCTGCGCTCGCTGGACGGCCCGGTTGCACCATCAGGCGTCCAGCTCGAAGCGGCGGATCTTCCGGTAGAGGGTGCGTTCGCCGATGTCGAGAAGCTCGGCCGCCTTCCTCCGGTTCCCGTTGGTCTGCCTGAGCACCGCGACGATCGCTTCCTTCTCGAGCTCCTCCATCGTCATGCCCGGGCGGAAGAGCACCGTCTCTTCCTCGTCCTTGCCGCCGGACGCATCGCCCGCGCCGGCTTCGCCGCCCGCGTTCCGATCCCGGTCCTCTCGCGAGTCGTGCGACGGGTGTGCCTCGCCAGCCGGCTGCGCGTCGCGTGAGGGAACGGAAGAACCGTGCTCCGAGATCCGGGCCTCGCGAATCGATGCCCACGGCATGCCGTGCATGGGGCGGGTGACGTCCTGTACCTCCTTCAGATCCTCCCGATAGGCCGTGAACTCCCGCTGCAGCTGGTCCATGTCCACGCGCAGCTCCACGAGCGTGCGGAAGATGAACTCCAGCTCCGGGCGGAGCGCCGCCGCCTCTCCACCCTCCTTCGGCGCGGGAGCGCGAAGCGCCGTTCCGGGTCGGACGCTCCGCCCCCCGTCCGCGGGAACGGGGAGGAGGGACGTGCCCGGCGCAGGCGAGCGGATCTCCCGCGGAAGATCGTCGGGCCGGATCTCCCGCCCCGGGGCCAGCACCACCATGCTCTCGACGAGATTCCGCAGCTCGCGCACGTTGCCGGGCCAGCGATGATTCTTCAGGACCTCCATCGCGTCATCCGAGATTCCCGGAAAGGGACGCCCGAGCTGCGCGGTGACCTCGCGGACGAAGGCGTTCACGAGGCGCGGAATGTCGTCGCGCCGCTCGCGCAGGGGAGGGAGCTCGATGCTCAGCACGTTCACACGATAGTACAGGTCCCGCCGGAAGGTCTTGTCCTGCACCAGCTGCCGGAGGTCCTGGTTCGTCGCCGCGACGATGCGGACGTCCACCTTCAGGGGAGTCTCGCCGCCCACGCGCAGAAACTCCCGCTGCTCGAGGACTCGCAGCAGCTTGGTCTGGGTCGCGTACGGCATCTCCCCGATCTCGTCCAGGAACAGCGTGCCGCGATGCGCGAGCTCGAAGAAGCCCTTGCGGGCGTCGATCGCCCCCGTGAATGCGCCCTTCTCGTGCCCGAAGAGCTCGCTTTCCAGGAGCGTGTCCGGGATGGCCGCGACATTGATCGCCATGAACGCGCGGTGGCGGCGGGGGGACAACGCATGGATTCCGCGGGCGACGAGCTCCTTGCCCGTCCCCGACTCCCCGCTGACGAGCACCGTGGATTGCACCGGCGCAATCTGAACGACGCGCTCCAGAGCTTCCCGCATCGGCTCCGTTTCCCCCACGATGCCGGTGACCGCCTGCAGACGGCGCCGCTCGACCAGGCGACGTCCGAGCAGTCCGATCTCGGCCGGATCCGTGTCGGGCGGAAAGATCTCGGTGAACCCCCAGGCGCGGGCGAGTCGTGCCTCCGCGCCGGAATCGGCCCCCCCGGCGATCCCGAAGATCGGGATGTCCAGGGTATTGCGCGCCTGCTCCGCCAGCGCCTGGGCGGTCGCTCCCCCGCCGTCTCCCGTCAGGACGAGGAGCACCGGCTGCTCGATCGCGGCGAGCGACTCCCCCGGCGTCACCAGCTCGACCGCGTATCCTTCCTTCCGGAAGGCGTCGCGGAGCTGCCCCGCCACGGGCAGGGAATGGGTCGAGACGAGGACCGTACCGTTCATGGGCGGGTTCCGGACGGAGGCGGCGCGGACTTCGGGGGTGCGTGGGAGGTCGACGTGCCGCGAAGCAGTTTCACCACGTGCCCCAGCAGCGGATCGAGGGCCGCGAGACCGTCCCGCACACCGCCGGGGCTCCCGGGAAGGTTCACGATGAGCACCTTTCCGCGGCACCCGACGGCGCCGCGGGAAAGCACCGAGAAGGGTGTGCTCGCCTCGCCCCGGCGGCGCAGCGCCTCCGCGACCCCGGGGGCGGCGCGGTCCAGCACGGCGCGCGTGGCTTCGGGCGTGACGTCTCGCAGGGTGAAGCCGGTGCCGCCGGTGGTCAGAATGACGTCCACCTCGCCCGAATCCGCCCACTCCAGGAGCCGCGGGACAATGGCGCTCGTCTCGTCCGGCACCGTCGCCCGCTCCACCAGTTCGTGGCCCGCGT
>JBBDIW010000110.1:0-11243 GCA_040880165.1 Gemmatimonadota bacterium
GCGATCAGTCCAGGTAGGGAGCGATCAGCCGGGCGAAGTTGTTGCGCGCCCGGTTCAGGCGGCTCTTCACGGTTCCGAGGTTCACGCCGGTGATGTCCGCGATCTCCTCGTACGTCTTGCCCTCCAGCTCCCGCAGGACGAAGACGATGCGGTGATGCTCCGGAAGCTCGGCCACGGCGTTTTCAACGAGCGCGCGCAGGTGCCGCTTCCGGTAAAGATCGTCCGGCTTGTAGGAATGATCTTCCCACTCGAGCGGACGGTGATCCGCGTCCCAGTTGCGCTTGATCGTCTGGAAGAGCACCAGAGGATTCCTGGAGCGATTCCGAAGCTCGTTCTTCGCCAGGTTGCTCGCGATCGTGTAGATCCACGTCGAGAACTTCTTCGACTGGTCGAAGCGGTGAAGGTGTCTGTAGACCCGCACGAAGGTCTCCTGGACGAGGTCCTGGGCCCTCTCGCGGTCGCCGACCGTACGGTAGACGAAGTTCAGGAGCCGCGTATCGTAACGGTCCACGAGGATCCCGAAGGCGCGCTGGTCGCCGTCCAGGAAGGCCTGCACGACCTCGCTGTCGCCGAGGGCGTTCAGCCGCACGCGGGCCTCGTTCGCGGCACCCTGCTTCGGGTCAGCGTTCTTCTTCACGTCCAGTGCTCTGATACTCATCTCTCGCCACCTTTTTTGCGAAAGACCGGCCCCGTTGCCGGGGCGGGGTCCGATAGGTTCCCCGTGTTCCGATCTTGCAGGTTCCATACCACGTCGGGAATGGCTTGTTTTCAGGGGTTTCGCCCCGGTGCGTCCCATCTTGAGGACAATTCGGTCCCGTTTTCTGGAAACGTTCAGGGACCGCACTTTCTGTCGATGTCTCGGGCGGTGCTTCGTGTCGAAGCGTGAGGACGCCTGCCGGTTCGAGCGGCGGCGGACTACTTCCAGCCGTCTCGGAATGCCTGCGCGAAGAGAAGGGCGGCCATCGTCTTGCCGTCCGTGATCTCCCCGTCCTTCACCATTCCCACAGCCCGGGAGAGGGGTATCGCGACGACCTCGATGAACTCGTCGTCGTCGGGGTCGACCTCTCCCCAAGTGAGATCCCAAGCCGCGAACAGGCGGATGCATTCGTCGGTGAAGCCGGGCGTCGTCCGTACACTCGTAAGATACCGAAGATTTGCCGTATGCCAACCGGTCTCTTCCTGAAGCTCCCTGTGCGCGCACGCCTCCCAGCTCTCCCCGGGGTGGGGAAGACCGGCCGGAATCTCGTACAGAAAGCCGCCTGCGGCGTACCGGTACTGGTGCACCATCAGGATTTCCGGGTCCGGGTCGGCCGGCGTTCCGGTGAATGGAATGACGGCGGAGGCGCCGGGATGGCGGATCATCTCCAGCTCTCCCGTAGACCCGTCGGGGAAGCGCACCTCGTCGATGCTCAGGTGGACGATCCGCCCGTCGTGGATCAGCCGGCCGGAGAGCCGGCCCGGCTCGCCGTCCGGCGGTCCCGATGACCCGGCGTCGCTCACGGCTCCACCACTTCCAGGGGCCCCAGGTCGAGCGCCTCGAGGGGGCCTCGCACCGCCTCGGCGTCTCCGACCACCAGCACCGTCATCTCCGCGGGCCGGACGTGCCGGCGTCCGGCTTCGGCGACCTCGGCGACCTCGACCGCCCGGATGTTGTCGCGGTACGTCGCGTAGTAGTCGTCCGGGAGCCCGTACAGGACCAGCTCCGCGATGCGGGACGCCACCTGTCCGGTCGTCTCGAGCTGCAGGGGAAAGATGCCGGCGATGTAGTCGCGGGACGCCGCGACCTCCTCCTCCGTGGGGCCTTCCGACAGGAGGAGCTCCGTCTCGCTCAGCGCCTCCCGCACGGCCGCCGCGGTGACGTCCGTGCCGACGGCCGTGGAGATCGTGAAGGGCCCCGCCTCCCGCCGGAAGCCGAAGCTCGACCGCACTCCGTAGGTGAAGCCGTTCTTCTCCCGCAGGTTCAGATTGAGACGGCTGGTGAACGCGCCGCCCAGGATCATGTTGAAGACCTTGAGCGGGAAGAAGTCCGGAGTCGCCCGCGGCACGCCGACGTGCGCCATGCGGATCTCGGACTGCACGGCGCCGGGGCGGTGCACCACCACGACCCGGCGCTCGAGGTACCGCGGTCGGGGGGTGAACGCCGGCCTCGCCGCCCCCTTCCCGGACCAGTCGCCGAAGTGGCGGTCCGCCAGCGCCTTCACCTGCCCCTCGTCCAGGTCGCCGGCCACGACGAACCCGCCGTCGCGCGGCTGATAGCGTTCGGCGGCGAACGCCGCGGCGTCGGCCGGGCCCAGCTTCTCCACGGACGCGGTCGTTCCGGCGAGAGGCCGGCCGTAGGGCACGCCCTCGGCGAATACGTGGCGCTGGACGGTGTCGGTGGCGAGGGCGCCGGGGTCCATGGCCCGCTGCGCGATGGCGGCCAGCCGCTGGCTCCGGTAGCGCGCCACCTCCTCCTCCGGGAAGGCGGGGCGGCGCACGGCCTCCGCGAGCAACGCCGCGGCCTCGTCCAGCCGGTCCGCGAGGCAGGAGATGGCGAGCGTGGAACCGTCCCACCCCGTCGAGATCAGGAAGGACGCCCCGATCCCCTCCAGCGCCTCCGCGAAGTCCGCGCCGGAGCGCTCCTCCGTACCCCCCTCGAGGGCGTCGCCGGTCAGCACGGCCAGCCCCGCCTTCGTCTCGTCCACGGCGGCTTCGCCCGCGTCCAGCATCAGCGCGGCCGTCACGATCGGGAGGCGGGGAAGGCGCGCCAGGCGAAGCGCCAGCCCGCTGTCGAGCGCCGACGCCGTCACGTCGGGGAAGTCGAAGCCGCGGATGGCGCCGGGAGCGGGGGGTCGGGTACGGTCGATCATGCAGGCTCCTCGGGCGCGGCGGATTCTTCGGGGAGGTACGTCAGGATGGCGCGGTTGTCGGCGCCGAACCAGCGCTCGGCGAAGTCGCCCACGTCGTCGGGGGTGACCGCCCGCATCCGGTCGATCTCCTCGTTCAGGCGTCCGGCGTCGCCGAGCGAGAGTTCGAACATGGAGAGCAGGTCGGCCCGCTCCCCCACCTGCTGCACGCCGCGCACGAGCCGGGTGACCGCCACCGCCACCGCGCGGTCCACCTCCTGCCGGTCCACGCGGGCCAGCCCCTCGAGCTCCGCCACGAGCGCCGCTTCCAGCGCTTCCGGGGTGCTGTCCGCGTACCCGGTCGCCCAGGTGAGCATCATCGACGATCCGGAAAGGAGCGGAAAGACGAAGCTCACCACGTCCCGGGCGACGCCCTGCTCGCGCACGAGGGAGCGATAGAGGCGGGAAGCGCGGCCGGTGCCGAGCACGGCACCGGCCACTTCGGCCGTCTGGAACTCCGGACTCGCGAGGGTGGGAACGCGCGTGGCGACGTACACCCGCGGAAGAGGCACGGCGCCACGGGCGGTGGCGCGGACCGTCTCGCCGATGCGCGCCGGAATCTCGACCTGGCCCGGGATCGGGGGAACGGGATCGCCCTTCGGGATCTCGCCGAAGTACTTCCGCACGCTCTCGAGCGCCGGGCCGTCGTCGAAGTCGCCGCAGATGGTCAGCACCGCGTTGTTCGGCACGTAGAAGGTGCGGAAGAAGTCGGCGACGTCGTCGAGCGTCGCGGCCTCGATGTCCTCCATCGTGCCGATGACGGAGTGGCGGTACGGGTGATCCTCGGGGAAGACCAGGGCCAGGAGCCGCTCGTCCCAGTCGCCGTAGGGCTGGTTGTCATAGCGCTGACGGCGCTCGTTCTTCACCACGTCCCGCTGGTTGTCGAGCTTCTCCTGCGTCATCGCCTCGACCATCCAACCCATCCGGTCCGACTCGAGCCAGAGCGCGAGTTCGAGTTGGTGGGAGGGGACGCTCTCGAAGTAGTTCGTGCGATCGAACCAGGTGGAGGCGTTGAGGGAGCCGCCCGCTCGCTCGACCAGCTCGAAGTGCCGCCCCTTGGGGACGTGCGCCGAGCCCTGGAACATCATGTGCTCGAAGAGGTGCGCGAAGCCGGTGCGCCCCTTCCGCTCGTTTCTCGAACCGACCCCGTACCAGAGGTTCACGCCCACCACGGGCACCGTCCGGTCTTCGGAAAGGATCACGGTGAGCCCGTTGTCCAGGACGTGTCGTCGGTGCGGAATGTCGAGCATCAGCGCTCCGGTGTGGTGGAAGGGCTCTCCAGGACGAAGACGTCCCCGAGTTCGAGGCGACGCAGCGGTTCCTCGATCGCGGCCCTGTCGCCGACGATGACGATGGCCATCTCGCGCGCGTCGAGGTGCGCGCGTGCCGCTTGCTGCACGTCCGAGGCCGTCACGGCGAGGACGGCGGCGGTATATCCGTTGAAGAAGTCGTCGGGGAGATCGTGGAGGACGACCTCCGCCATCCGGTCGGCCACGTCCGACGTGGTCTCGAACTGCTCCGCCAGCCGGAGGGCGACGTAGTTCTTCGCGCGCTCCAGCTCCTCCGCGGGAACGGGCTCGTCGGCCAGTCGCTCGATTTCGCGCACGAACTCCACGACCGCGCTGTCGGTGACCGGCGTGTGGACCGCGGACGACGCGACGAAGGGTCCCGGCAGCTTCCGCATGGCGAAGCGCGACCCGGCCCCGTACGTGTACCCCTTCTCCTCCCGGAGGACGAGGTTCAGTCGGCTCGTGAAGGAGCCGCCCAGAACGGTATTCAGGACCGTGAGCGCGAAGTAGTGGTCCGTGCGCCGGTCGACCGCCACGCGTCCCACCCGGATCTCGGACTGCGCTGCGCCGGGCCGGTCCACGATGTAGAGCGTGCGGCCGCGTACGGCGGCGGTCGCGAGTGCCGGTGCTGCCGCCCGCGCCGTGGACGCCGCCCGCCCCGGCTCCACGGGACCCGGCCGCGGTTGCGGGGCGTCGTCGAGCGGCCCTTCCCGCCAGTGACCGAAACGCGCCTCCAGCATGGGGCGGAGGTCCTCCTCCGTGACGTCACCCACCGCGATCACCGTGGCGCGCGACGGGCGGTACTGCGCCGCGTAGAGCGACAGGACGTCCTCGCGGCGGAGCGCCTCCAGCGACTCCAGCGTGCCCAGGAGAGGCTGGCCGTAGGGGTGGGCGGTGCCGAAGAGCACCGCGTCCAGCGCGTTTCCGGCCTGCACCCCCGGCTGATCCAGCTGCTGGAGCACGCGGGTGCGCCGCTCCGAGCGGACGCGCTCCAGGTCGGCTTCCGCGAACGCGGGGTTCAGCACCACGTCCGCCATCAGCTCGAGCGCCGGCTCCAGGCGCGGCCTCAGCACGGTGAGCCGCACGGTGGAGGCATCGTGCGAGGCCGTGGTGGAGAGGATGGCCCCCAGCCGATCCACCTCGTCGGCGAGCTCGAGCGCGGAGCGCGACGCCGTGCCCTCGTCGAGCATGTCCGCGGCGTACGCGGCGAGCCCCGGCCGGTCGGGACCCTGGAGCGTGGCACCCCCCTCGAGCTGAATCCGGATGTCCACGATCGGGAGCCTGGCCCGCCGCACCAGGATCACCCGGAGGCCGTTGTCCAGCTCGAAGTCGGTCCGCGCCGGGAGTCGCACCGAGGGGACGGGCCCCGTCTCCGGTGCCCGGCTGCGATCCGGCGGGGCGCTCGTCCGGGGGCTACCGATCGTCATGCTTCCTCCCTCGTCGTCCGACTCCACCCAGACCCCTGTACCCGGTCCCCCCAACCCGCGGAAGCACCCGGTGACGAAGAGCAGGAAGATCAGGGAAAGGCATGGGGGCGTCGCTCCGATTCTGCGGCTGGACCTGTCGGTCACCGACATCTCGCGCGGGGACGCCGGGGCGCGCCGCGGCGTACGAGCCAGCGCGTGACTCATCGATCCCCGGCCGCGGCCGCGAGTTCCGCTCCGCCACGGGGAACGACGCTGAGAACCACCGAGTGGCGCTCCTGGAGCAACCGCCCGGCCAGATCGGCGACCCCCGCGGCGTCCGCACGGTGGTAGCGCGCCAGGTCGTTCCGCACGAAACCGGGGTTCCCGGTGAAGAAGTGATACTCGTTCAGGCGGTCCGCCTTCCCGCCGAAACCACCCACGCTCTCCAGGGCGCGCACCAGCCGGGTCTCGAAGTCGTGGACGGCGCGCTCCATCTCCTCCCTCCGGATGCCGTCGCGCACGAGCGTGTCGATCTCCTCGCGGATCGCGGCTTCCAGCGTGGCGAGGCCGACCCCGGGCCGCGCCGTCGCGACGATGCGGAAGGAGCCGCCCAGCTTCTGGCCCTGCTGCCACGCCGTGACGTCCTGCGCGATCTCCTCCTCGTGGACGAGCCTCCGGTGCAGGCGGCTGCTCTTCCCGCCCGCCAGCACCGACGCGACGATGTCCATGACGGCGTCCTCCTGCCCGTACGCCGGCGGCGAGTGCCAGGTCAGGTAGAGCCGGGGAAGCCGGACGTCGTCCTCGAGCACGAGGCGAGGCGTGAACGCGAGCTCCGGGTCCGGCGCCCCGACCGGGGGAACGGGCGGCCCGGCGGGAATCTCGCCGAACCAGCGCTCCACCAGTCGCCTCACCTGCCCGGACGAGACCGCGCCGGCGATGCTCAGCGTGGCGTTGTTCGGCGCGTACCAGGTGCGAAAGAACGCCATCACGTCGTCCAGATCGGCGGCGGCCAGGTCGTCCATGGAGCCGATCACGGGCCAGTGGTAGGGGTGCTCCGGCGGAAAAAGCCCGGCGAGGATCGCCTCCGAGGCCAGGCCGTATGGCGCGTTCTCGTAGCGCTGGCGACGTTCGTTCTTCACCACCTCGCGCTGGATGTCCAGCTTCCGCTGGTCCATCGTCTCGAGGAGCCACCCCATCCGGTCCGCCTCGAGCCAGAGCGCCAGCTCGAGGGCGTTGGACGGCACGTTCTCCCAGTAGTTCGTCCGGTCCGGCGTCGTCGAGCCGTTCGAGTAGCCGCCGGCGGCCTCCAGGCGGCTGTCGAAGTCGCCGCGGGGGACGTTCGCGGACCCCTCGAACATGACGTGCTCGAAGAGGTGGGCGAAGCCGGTGCGCCCGGGCCGCTCGTTCGCCGAACCCACGTGGTACCAGAGGTTCACGCTGACGACAGGGAGCGAGCGATCCTCGTGGACCAGGACGTTCAGCCCGTTCTCCAGCGTGAAGTGCGTGTAGGGGATGTGGACGTCCAGCCCCCGCTCCGGCTCCTGCGCAGCGGCGCCCGCCGGGGTTGCGGCGGTCACGACGGCCCCCGCGACGAACGGGAGAAGCGGTGCGAGCAGGAAAGGCGTCGTGTGAAACGGTTGCATCTCATGCCTTGGAAGGAATCCTGCGTCAAGGGCGCGTCATCAGTCGTTCGCGCAGCGAGCTCGGGCCGACGACGCTCACCAGGAGCTCGCGCGCCGGCGCGGCCCCCTCCACCACGCGATCGTCGGCCTCGTTCAGCATCTGCAGGTCGGCGCCCCGCGACCGCTGGCGACCCCGCTCCAGCATCTCGAGCGCCACCTCTTCGCGTTCGACCGCCGCGGCGGCGAGCGCGGCCATGACCTGGGCCTCGACGTCTTCGGGCCGCAGCCGCGCCCCCGCCTCCAACCGGTCGGCGGCCTCCTCCCACTCGCCCGCCTCCACCTCGATCAGCCCGAGCAGGACCAGGGGCCATCCATCCTCCTCGTCCGCCTCCGCCGCCCGGGTCAGGTCGAAGACAGCCCCTTGCAGATCGCCCGCCAGCGCCATCGCCACGCCGCGCTCCAGCGCCACGACCGGGTCGTCCGGGGCGAGCACCGCCGCGGCGTCCAGCTCGGCGAGCGCTTCGGTCACGAATCCCTCCCGCGCGAGGTAGGCGCCGTACATCCAGCGCGCCAGCGGAAGCTCGGGCGCAAGAAGCGCCGCCGTGCGCAGCGCAGCCTCCGCTTCCGGGTCGTCGAAGGTCGCAAGCGCCGTCCCGGCCGTAGCGAGGATGTGCGGGTCCTCGGGCTGCAGCGCGAGGCACTGCTTGAAGCGCTCGTAGGCGATGCCGTCCATGCCCAGCTCCCGCTCGGCCGCTCCGAGCCAGCAGAGCACCGCCGGCTCCTCCGGGAAGTCCTCGAGCCCCGAACGCAGGAGCTCGGCGGCCTCCTCCCACTCGCCCTCGACGCCCAGCTCGAGCGCCGACGAGAGCAGCGTCTCCAGGTCCATCATGCGCCGAACTTGGCGAGACGCCCGGCGTGCGCCAGCGCGAGTGACATCAGGTGCTTCGCCTCGATGGTCCCGACGTCGCCCTGCCGGCACGTCGTCTCCGAGAAGCCGCTCGCCGTGGGCCGGCCCCACTGCGACGCGACGAGCACCGGCACCGAGTGCCAGCTGTGCGCGCCGTACGTGGCCGGCGTGGAGTGGTCTCCGGTCACGACCAGCACGTCCGGCCCGAGCGCGGCCACGCGCTCCAGCAGCCTGTCGGCGGTCTCGATGGCGGCAACCTTGGCCGCGAAATCCCGGTCCTCTCCGCGAGAATCGGTCGCCTTGAAGTGAAAGAAGGTGAAATCGTAGCGGGGCACCGTCTCTTCCATCAGCGCGACGGCCTCTTCATCGCTCTCCGGGACGCCCGCCACGTCCATCCCGACCAGGCGGGCGACGCCGCGGTACATCGGATATCGGGCGACGACCGCCCCGTCCAGCCCGAAGCGCTCGCGCAGCGTGGGAAAGCCGTGGAACGCGGCGTACCCGCGGGCGAGAAAGCCGTGGACGGTGGGCTCGTCGGCGAGCACCTCCCGAGCGCGATCCAGGACCCGGTCCAGCAGCACCGCCGTCCGCTCCGATCCCGCCCGCGTCGCCTCGACCGCGACGGGGGGCACGCCCGTCGCCTGCGGGTCGGAATCCGTGAGGTCGGCGGCCAGGTCGTTCCCGCGCAGGATGAGGACGGCCCGGTGCTCCTTCTCGTGCAGGAGAAAGGCCTCCACGTCCTCCGGAAGCGAGAGCGCGTCACGCACCTTCTCCACCACGCGCAGTCCCTCCGCGTCCGCGGGGCGCCCGGCCCGCCGGTCCGTGATCCGGCCCTGGGCGTCGAACGAGGCGAGGTTGATCCGCACCGCCACGTCGCCGGGGCGCAGATCGAAGCCCACTCCCAGGGCGCTCAGCGCTCCCCGGCCGATCACGTGGCGCACGGGGTCGTACCCGAAGAGCGAAAGGTGTCCCGGCCCGCTGCCGGGGGTGATGCCCGGGGCGACCGGCGTCAGCATCCCCAGCGACGCCCGCGCGGCGAGCGCGTCCAGATTCGGGGTGCGGGCCGCCTCGAGCTCGGTCTTCCCCGAATCGGGGTGCGGAAGGCCGCCCAGGCCGTCCAGCACGACGAGCACGATTCTCCCGCCGGCGTCCCGCTCGACGAGATCGTCCGGAAGGGTCACATCGCTCATGGGCATGCGGGGGTCGGGTGTGAATTCATTGGCGGAGTGCACGGCACGGAATATACCGAAGCGCCCGGAGCGGGTGAACCGGGCGGGGCGCGGCACGAAGCCGCCGCCGTCACAGCAGCTCTCCGCGCAGCACCAGCACCGCGCGGCCGCCCAGGAACACGCGGTCGTGGCGCGGGCGCACCCGTACGTGGCCCCCGCGCTCGGACGCCTGGTATCCGATGAGCTCGTCCCGACCCAGGCGCTTCATCCAGTAGGGTCCGAGAAAGCAGTGGGTGGAGCCGGTGACCGGGTCTTCCAGCACGCCCGCGTTCGGCGCGAAGTAGCGGGAAACGAAGTCGTGGTCCGAAGTCGCGGAGGCCGCCGTGACGATGACGCCCCGCGCGTCGACGGCCGCGATCCGGGCCAGGTCCGGTCGGAGCGCGTACACGGCGTCCTCCGACTCCAGCTCGACGAGGACGTCCAGCCGGTTCCCCGCGACGTTTCTGATGGGCGCGCCCCCCACCGCCTCCCGGAGGCCCGTGAGCTCGGCTCCCGCGGCGATCGCCGTCTTCGAAAGCCCGTCCACCCGGTCTCCGCGCGTCACCGGCGCGCGCCACCCGGCGGCCCCCGCGGCTCCTTCCGGCCGCTCCGGCTCGGCCGGGAAGTCGAGCTCGATCCATTCGCCGTCCCGCGCGGCGCGCAGCTCCCCGCTCGCGGTGTGAAAGCGGATCGCGCGCTTTCGGGGTGCTCCGAGCTCCTCCCAGAGCACGTGCGCGCTCGCCAGCGTCGCATGCCCGCACAGATCGACCTCCAGCGTGGGCGTGAACCAGCGCAGGTCGTACCCGTCGGGCCGCTCCCGGAGAAAGGCGGTTTCGGAGAGGTTCATCTCGCGCGCGACGTGCTGCATCCAGCGATCGTCCCGCGACGTGGAAAGCACGCAGACGGCCGCCGGGTTGCCGGCGAAGGGTTCGGCGGTGAAGGCGTCGACCTGGTAGATCTTCATGGGCGAAACACGACAGAAGGAATTCCGCTTCCTACCCAATATCGGTCCTCGTACGAGAACCCGTCCTTCCCCGTATTGTTCGATGGATCGGTGTACACGCGCTTCACTTCGGCGAGGCGACTGCGCGTGGCGCGGGGCGTGACCCCGATCGCTTCGGCGAGCTCGCAGGTGCCGCGGCCGTGGCCACGCCCGCCCCGCGCGCCATGCCCGCACTGCCCGCGTCGGGTGGATCCGGCATGCGCGACGACGTGCCGATTGCCCCTTCCTGATCATTCTCGGCGCCGATCTCGCCTTGTTCACGATCGGCGACAAATACGGCCCCCAACTGGACATTCTCCGCGCGATTCGTCACAAGAACGTACACCTGATGAACAAATAGCCCCGCCAAGTGGTCATTCTCGTATTTTCCCGCCGCTCGTGTACACTTGGGGGGTCATTCAACATCGGGGAGGTCCGTGACTCGGGAACCTGCCCGGAGGAGGTGACGTGAGCCAGACTTCCGGGTAATCTTCGACACGACGGACGAATCATCCGGAAAAAATCCTCGAACCGGAAGCGCTTCGCGATGCGATATACCCCCTTTGAGATGGAACGCTGGCAGTCCACCCACGAGCACCGCGTGCGGTACAACCTCTCGGAGAGCGGGGTGCACCCGCTCACCGCGGGAGAGCTGCTGACGCTGGCGGCGCTGGACGGCGACGGGGGTACCGGAATGGACGGCCGGGGTGCGGAGGCGGCGCTTACCGCGCTCCGGCTCGGGTACGGCCAGTCCAACGGCTCCGACGAGCTGCGCGCCCGCATCGCCGCGCTCTACCCGGACGCCACCGAGGAATCCGTGCTCGTGACCGTGGGCGGCGCGGAAGCCAACTTCACGGCGTGCTGGCACCTGATGGAGCCCGGCGACCGTGCGGCGGTCATCCTGCCGAACTACATGCAGGTTCCGGGTCTGCTCGACACGTTCG
>JBBDIW010000111.1:0-8906 GCA_040880165.1 Gemmatimonadota bacterium
CCCGACCTGCGCGCGGAACGGATCCCTTCCGAGTGGGAGCTCGGCATGACGGGGGTGATGAGCGGGAGCCGCGCGACCCTCACCTTCGGGGGCGAGGCGTACCGGGGCGATGTCCGGGACATGATCGTCTGGGCACCGGACTTCCGCTTCGTCTGGAGCCCGCGGAACGTGGATGTCGAACGCTCGGGCGTGGAGGGTCGGGCCGAGCTCCGCCTGCCGAGGGAGGGCGTGCACCTCTCCGGGAGCTACAGTCTCGCCCGCGTGACCTATGGCCGATCGGGTGCGCGGGCCGGGGGGACGAGCGGTGTGCAGCTGGCCTATCGGCCGCGGCACTCGGCGTCTCTCGCGGCCGGGTGGGAGGGGTCGCAATGGCGGGGCGAGCTCACCGGTCGCTACACGGGTCTCCGCTACCCGGTGCCCGCGGCCGTGAACGCCATGGACCCCTTCTGGTCGTTCGGGGCGAGCCTTGTCCACAGCTGGTCCTGGCCCGGCTGGACGATGCGGACCGTCGTCCGCGCGGACCGTCTTCTCGATCGGCGCGATTCGCACATCTTCGGCTTTCCGGAGCCGGGGCGAACCTTTTCCGTGGAGCTGCGCGTGGCGCGCGCTCCCTGATGCAGACCGGCAACCGAGGTTCGACTCCGACCGAGGAGTCGAACGCACCTTCATCCATGAAACCGAAAGGACCCGACATGACTTTCTGCTCTCCTGACGCTGCGCGAACCACCGAACGCCCCCGCCCCGGTCTCCGCCTTCTCGTCCCGCTCGTCGCGGCCGTGACGTTCCTGGCCGCGTGCGAGTCGGACTCGATCCGCCCGGCCCCGGTCAACGCAAGCGAGGTGGGGATCGTCCTCAACAGCGTCGAGCTTTCGCTGACGATCTTCCCGGTCGAAGACCCGACTTCCACGGTGACGGTCGGCCTGGGCGCCGACGGGAGCCCGGTGGGTTTCTCGGCGCGCAACGGCCTCGTGGCCGTTCCCATGGGCACGTACCCCGCCGTGGCCATCGTCGACATCGCGGATGGCGTGGTGCTCCGCAGCATCGGATTGCCGGAGGGTTCGGGGGCCACCGGGTCCGCCTTTCTGAACGACTCGATCCTCCTGGTGGGCAATCCCGGATTGAACGCCGTCTCTCCGGTGAACGTCCTCAGGGGGACGCGGGGCGAGTCGATCCCGACGGGCACCTACCCGCAGGCGGTCGTCGTGCATGACGGCACGGCCTTCGTTCTCAACGCGGAGCTGGGAGACGACTGGCAGCCCGCCCGCACCGGCACGGTGACCGTCCTCGACGGCGCAACCCTCGACGTACGGAACCTCATCGAGCTTTCGGGCGAAAATCCCGCGGGGGGGGTGGTGGTCGACGGCATGCTCCACGTGCTGAACGCGGGCCGCTGGGGCGAGAACAGCGGCACGCTCTCCGTGGTGGATCCGGCCGGGGAGGAGGAGGTCGACTTCGTCGAGGGCTTCGGGGACCTTCCCGGGACGCTGGCAGCGGGCCCCGGCGGGGTCCTTTCCTTCACGTCCTGGTCCTTCGGATTGGGCCTCTGGGACACGGGCTCGGCGAGCTTCATCCGCTCGCCGGAGAACGCGATCTCCATCGGCGGCGTGCCGAGTGCCGCGGGCTCGGGATTCGACGCGTCGGGACGGCTCTACGCGCTGGCTGCGGAGTGCCAGAACGCGGCGGTCGCCCTCCGCCTGGACGCGAACTTCGAGACCGACGTCGAGATCCCGGTGGGGGTGTGCCCCGCGCACGTCGATTTCCTGGAGATCACCGTACCGGTGGACCGGGACTGAGCGCGCGCGGGGCCTGGTATCGGGAAATCCCGGGGCACCGGTGATCCGAACGGGCGAGCGAGCCCGTCCGGGGAGGTGCGCCGGCCCCGGCCTTGCTTGTTCCGCCCTCTGCAAGTGCGTAAGTTGTATCTCTTTCGCGATCGCGCCGGGGCGGGACCACCATGAAGCATTACCTCGACTATGCGGCGACGACGGCCGTCCGCCCGCCCACCGTGGCGGAGGCCGTTTCCGCCTTTCTCCGCGACGTCGGTGCGACCC
Source organism: Gemmatimonadota bacterium (assembly GCA_040880165.1). GTDB lineage: Bacteria > Gemmatimonadota > Gemmatimonadetes > Longimicrobiales > Gaopeijiaceae > JBBDIW01. The sequence continues at coordinate 2,052 of JBBDIW010000111.1, forward strand.
CCGGTCGCGGCGGCCATTCGCTGTCGGTGGAATCCGCGCGCATCGCATTCCGGTGTCGCCGCGCGCTCTGCAAGGTCTTGGGGCTTTCGGGGGATCCGGGTCGGATCGCCTTCATGTTCAACGCGACGCACGCGCTCAATACCGCGCTCTGGGGCGTGCTCGGAGAGGGGGACGCTGTCGTCGTCTCACCGTTCGACCACAACGCCGTTCTCCGTCCCGTCACCTACCTGAGCCGGCAGCGCTCGGTCGAGGTCCGGATGCTGGAGGGGTCGCCGGACGGTGCGATCGATCTGGAAGGAGCGGCCCGCCTGGTGGACGGCGCGCGGCTGCTGGTCGTGAACGCCGCCTCCAACGTCCTGGGCACGCGCCTTCCGCTCCGCGAGCTGGCTGAGCTCGCGCACGACGCGGGCGCGCTCGTTCTGCTGGACGCGGCGCAGTCCGCGGGTCACCTGCCGGGGTCGCCCCAGGAGCAGGGGGCAGATATCGTTGCCTTCACCGGCCACAAGGGGATGCTGGGCCCGCAGGGCACGGGCGGACTCTGGGTCCGCGAGGGGCTGGACATCCACCCCCTCCTTACCGGCGGCACGGGAGGGAACTCGATGCTGCGGGAGATGCCTCCCTCCTACCCGGATCACCTGGAGGCGGGGACGCCGAACGCCCCGGGAATAGCCGGCCTCCTTGCCGGCTGCGAGTACGTCCTGGAACGGGGAATCGCGGGCCTCCACCAGGAGGAGTCGCGACTGAAGGCGCGACTCCGCGAGGGACTCGAGGCCATTCCGGGCGTCCGCGTGCATTCGCCGCCCGCCCCCGACGGGGTGGGAATCGTCACGATCACGGCGGAGACGTGCGACCCCCCGACGCTCGCGAAACGCCTCGACGACGACTGGGGTGTCATGACGCGGCCCGGGCTCCACTGCGCACCGGAGGCGCACCGGCTTCTCGGCACCAACGAGACGGGGGCACTGCGCTTTTCGCTGGGGTGGGCATCGACGGACGAAGACGTCGATCGTGCCCTTCAAGGCGTCGAGGAGATTCTCGCGCAGCGCGCCGGCGCGCCGGCGGCGCGCACCATGAAGCTCTCAACCGAGGTCTGAGGCATCCCTGGATGCGACTTTTCATTGCACTGAATCTTCCCGCGAAGGAGCGCGAGCGCATCTACAAGGCGGCGGCGCCGATCCGGGAATCAGAGCTCCCGGTGGGCTGGATCGAGCCGGATCGCTTTCACCTCACGCTGAAGTTCCTGGGGGAAGTGCGCCCGGAGATGGTTCCGGCGGTCGAGGAGGTCCTGGACAGGGTGGCGGACGGCACGCGGCCCTTCCCGCTGAAGATCGAGGGATTCGGCGCGTTTCCCACCATCCGCCGGCCGAAGGTGCTCTGGATCGGCGTGGAGGCCAGTCCCGCACTCCGGTGCCTGAAGCAGGACCTCGAATGGGCGCTCACGGAGCGGGGATTCGATCGCGAGACGCGCGCCTTCCATCCGCACATCACGCTGGGGCGGGCCGATGCCGAAGTCGGAGCGGGCGCCTTCCGCGGCCTCGACTCCCTCGCAGCCAGTCTCAAGTTCCGGGGCGAACTGGAGGTCGAGCGGCTCGACCTGATGCGGAGCCATCTTTCCCGCGAGGGTGCGCGCTATACCGTGGTGCGCACGAGCGACCTCAAGGTTGCCGCACCCAGGAAGTAGGCGGCCATGTTCGGCTGCCTGAGGAGCTGCCTCGGAAAGACCGTGGCGCTCGTCTTCCTCCTGCTCGTCGCCTACGCCGGCTGGCGATGGGGGCCGGCGATCTTTCCCCGGGTGGAAGGGTGGTTCGGCGTGGAGCGCGAGGAGGCGCGACGGGCGCCGTCTCCCGAGCTGGGAGAAGAGGTTCTCGTCCGCTACGAGCGTCTGCTCGCCGGCCAGGGTGACGAGGACGAGCTGGTGTTGAGCGACGTGGAGGTGGAGAGCCTGATCCTCTTCGGCCTGCCGGGGCTTCTCCCCTCCGGCATCGACCGGCCGTCGCTCGAGATCACCGGGGGGGAGCTCCGTCTCTCGGGACGGGTGGCGACGGAGGCTTTCCCCCGCTTCCCGGACCTTCAGGAGATCTTCCGCATTCTTCCGGACACGGTCCCGCTCGAGATCCGTGCGAGCTTGATGTCGTTCGGACAGGAGGACGCCGCGCTCGTCGTGCAGCGCATCGACGCGATGAACGTACCGCTGCCGCGCCGCTTCTATCCCGGCATCCTGGAAGCCTTCGGGCGACGGGAGCGCCGTGGGCTCCCGGCCGAAGCCGTCGCGCTTCCCCTGCCGGAAGGGCTCAGCTCCGTACAGATCGTGGAAGACCGACTCGTACTCATCCGGGAGCCGTAATGGCCAGGATTCTGATTGTCGACGACGAGGAGCCCATCCGGAACGTGCTCCGGCAGCTCTTCGAGTACGAGGGGCACGAGGTGCTGATGGCCTCCAACGGCGCCGAGGCCCTCCGCCTGTTCACGGATCCGGTTCCCGATCTCGCCTTCCTCGACGTGAAGATGCCGGGGATGGACGGTTTGGAAGTGCTCGGCAGGATCCGCGAAGCGAACCCGCATGCGCTCGTGATCATGATCAGCGGGCACGGGACGATCGACACGGCGGTGGAGGCGACCCGCCGCGGCGCCTACGACTTCCTGGAGAAGCCCCTCGACACCGACCGCCTGCTGGTGACGCTCCGCAACGCGCTCGCGGTGAAGGGACTCGCGGAGAGCGTGCAGGCGCTGAAGGGCGAGATCGAGAGCAGGCACCAGATCGTCGGAAGCTCCTTCCGGATCCGGCAGGTTCTCGAACGGGTGGAGCGCGTGGCGCCCACCGACGCGCGCGTTCTCGTCACCGGCGAGAACGGTACGGGAAAGGAGCTCGTCGCCCGGGCGATTCACGGACTCTCGCGGCGCGCCGACAGGCCGTTCATCGAGGTCAACTGTGCCGCCATTCCGTCCGAGCTCATCGAATCCGAGCTCTTCGGGCACATCAAGGGGTCCTTCACGGGCGCCGTCTCGGACCGCGCGGGAAAGTTCGAGCAGGCGCACACCGGCACGCTCTTCCTGGACGAGATCGGGGACATGTCGCTCGCCGCGCAGGCGAAGGTTCTCCGGGCCCTCGAGGAGGGAGTCGTGACCCGCGTCGGGGCCGGAAAGGCGGTCCACGTGGACGTGCGGGTCGTGGCTGCCACGAACAAGGAGCTCTCGGATGAGATCGACGAGGGGCGCTTCCGGGAAGACCTGTTCTACCGGCTGAACGTCGTGCCGATCCAGGTGCCGCCCCTGCGGGAGCGCCGGGACGACATCCCCATGCTGGTACAGCACTTTGCCGAGAGGATGGTGCGCAGCGACGGCATGCTGCCCCGCACGTTCGACAACGAGGCACTGCTGCGGCTGCAGGAGATGGAGTGGCCCGGAAACGTGCGGGAGCTCCGGAACACGGTGGAGCGACTTCTCATCCTGTCGAACGGCGAACAGGTGGGCGCGGACGATGTGGACCTTCTCGTACGGGGACGCACGGGCGGCTCCGGGCTGGGGGCCGAGCTCCTGCGGGCACGCACCTTCAACGAGTTCAAGGAGGGGGCGGAGCGTTCCTTCATCCTGCAGAAGCTCCGCGAGCACGACTGGAACGTCTCCGAGACTGCCCGCAGCATCGAGATGCCCCGCTCCAACCTTTACAAGAAGATCGAACGGTACGAGCTCGTCCGGGACGAGTAGGCGGGTTGTCGCGCCTGATCGAGAGGGCGAACTTCCCCCGAGCCCCCGCTCGGGAGATGAAGGGCGTCCGGCGGGGAAGCACCACATGAAGAGCCCGGACGGGAAGAGCGGCGCGACCACGGCACGCAGAACGAACACGAACACGACGAAACCATCAACCGGAAGCCGGAACGACTCCGGCTCCGATCGCCAGGAGCGGGAATGTCCACGAAATTCAAGAACTTCATCGCCGGAGAATGGGTCGAGCCGATCACCGGGAACCACTTCGAGAACCGGAACCCGGCCCGGAGCGACGATCTGATCGGGCTCTTCCCGCGCTCCGGCGCCAAGGACGTCGACAAGGCCGTCCACTCTGCGATGCGCGGCTTCGAGTTGTGGAGAAGGACTCCCGCCCCCGAGCGGGGCGCCATCCTGAAGCGGACCGGCGACATCATGTCCGAACGGAAGGAGGAGATCGCCCGCGCCGCCACGCGCGAGATGGGCAAGGTCCTGCTCGAGACCCGGGGCGACGTTCAGGAGGGCATCGACACCGCCTACTACGCCGCGACGGAGGGGCGCAGGCTATTCGGGCACACCGTCCCGTCCGAGCTGGCGGACAAGTGGGCGATGACGTACCGGCGACCGATCGGCGTGGCGGGGATGATCACCCCCTTCAACTTTCCCATGGCGATCCCCACCTGGAAGATCTTCCCGGCGCTCGTCTGCGGAAACTCCGTGGTGTTCAAGCCGGCGGAAGACGTGCCGCACACGGGCGCGCTGCTCGTGGAGATCCTCCTCGAGGCAGGGCTCCCGCCCGAGGTGATCAATCTCGTGCACGGCACCGGGGAGGAGGTCGGCGCTCCCCTGGTCAACCATCCCCAGGTGCCGGTCATCTCGTTTACCGGGTCCACGGAAACGGGCCGCACGATCGGGGAAACGTGCGGGCGCATGCACAAGCGGCTCTCCCTCGAGATGGGCGGAAAGAACGCCCAGATCGTGATGCCGGACGCGGACATGGATCTCGCGCTGGAAGGCGTGCTCTGGGGCGCCTTCGGCACGACCGGCCAGCGCTGCACGGCGACGTCACGGCTGCTGCTCCACCGGGACATCGAGAAGAGCTTCCTCGCGGCGCTGCGCGAGCGGACCGGGTCGTTGCGCCTGGGCGACGGTCTCGAGAAGGAAACCGACGTCGGACCGCTTATCAATCAGGCCGCGCTGGAAAAGGTCGAAGGGTACATGGAGGTGGCCCGCGCGGAGGGCGAGATTCTGTGCGGGGGACGCCGCGCCACGGGCGGGCGGCTGGACGACGGCTACTTCTTCGAGCCCACGATCGTGGCGGGACTGAAGCCCGGCGCGCGCCTTGCCTGTGAAGAAGTGTTCGGGCCGGTTCTGAGCGTCCTCGCCGTGCGGGACCTGGACGAGGCGATCGCGGTGAACAACGAGGTGCGCTACGGTCTCTCCAGCTCGCTCTACACGGCGGACGTGCGGGCCGCATTCCGGGCGCTGAACGAGCTGGACAACGGGATCACCTACGTGAACGCGCCCACGATCGGCGCGGAGGCGCACCTTCCCTTCGGCGGCGTGAAGGAGACCGGGAACGGGCACCGCGAGGGCGGCTGGGAGGTGTACGAGTTCTATTCGGAGACGAAGGTCTGCTATGTCGATTACTCGGGAAAGCTCCAGCGCGCGCAGATCGACAACTACTGAAGCCGCCCGCTCCGGTGCGGAACGGCATTCGGCGGGAGCGGGTATCGAAGGAGCACGCCGGGAGGGGCTCCGCAGCTCGGGACGGAGTCCCTCTTCACCTGGGTCAGGAGCGGAACGATGACGGAACCGGGCTCGTTCACCGGGGAAGATCGGGGGGAGGGAGGGCACGAGCCCGCCCGCCGCCGCCCCTCCAGTCCGGGGAGCGTCGCGTGGGAGTGGACGAAGTCGGTGCTGGTCGCCTTCGTCCTCTTTCTGGTGATCCGCACGTTCGTCGTCGAGGCCTTCAAGATTCCGACATCATCCATGGAGAACACGCTCCTGGTCGGGGACTTCCTCCTGGTCAACAAGGCGGTCTACGGCGCACAGATCCCGGGCACCGACCGCTACCTTCCCTCCTTCGCGACGCCGCGACGGGGCGAGGTGATCGTCTTCAACCCGCCCCACGACCTGTCGAAGAATTACGTGAAGCGACTGGTGGGGTTGCCCGGTGACACCCTGGAGATGCGGGCAAAAAAGCTCATCGTGAACGGGGTGCCCCGGAACGAGCCGTACGCACGGCACATGGACGGGAATCGCGACGCGATTCATCCGGGGATGTCGTGGCAGCTGCGCCACCTCCACGCCGAGTACCCTTCGCGCCGGTACCGGCCCTCTCGCGACACCTGGGGGCCGCTGGTCGTTCCGGACGACCAGTACTTCGTGCTGGGGGACAACCGCGACAACAGCGAGGACTCCCGCTACTGGGGCTTCGTGGACCGCACCGCCATCCGGGGCCGGCCCTGGTTCGTCTACTACTCGTTCGACCCGGGTGCGGCCGAGTCGCTCACGTGGGCGCGCGACATCCGGTGGGACCGGATCGGCGGCGCTATCCGCTGAGCCCGTCCCTCCTGCTGCGGGCGTCCCTGCACGTCTCCGCCGGGTCCGGTACTTCCGCCCCCGCCGCCCACGTGCCTTTCCGCTCGCTCCCTTTCCGAGCATCAGGGTTTTCCACCCTTGCGAAAACGAACGCCAACCTGAACACTCAAGGTCAGGACGGACCCGCCTCCATCCTTTGCCGGCTCGGCCGACCATGGCGTTCACTTCCCACGGGGTTCCCCTCAACGAGGGGGCGCTCGACCTCTATCTCAAGGAAATCAGCGCATTTCCGCTGATCTCCCGCGAGGAGGAGGTACGCCTCGCAAGGGAGATCGAGGGAGGGAACGAGGAGGCGCTGGAGACGCTGGTGCGCTCGAACCTGCGCTTCGTCGTCATGGTCGCGAAGAAGTACCAGAACCAGGGGGTTCCCCTCGCGGATCTGATCAACGAGGGGAACATGGGCCTGATCCGCGCGGCCCGGAAGTTCGACCGCACCCGGGGCGTGAAGTTCATCAGCTACGCGGTCTGGTGGATCCGGCAGGCGATCCTCCAGGCCCTGGCCGAGCAGGGGCGCACGATCCGGGTCCCGCTGAACCGGGCCAACGCCTT
>JBBDIW010000111.1:9006-21469 GCA_040880165.1 Gemmatimonadota bacterium
GCGAAGATTCTGCTCCTCTACTTCGGGCTGGACGATCAGGATCCGATGACGCTCGAGGAGATCGGCGTTCTCCTGGGGATCACGCGCGAGCGCGTGCGCCAGATCAAGGAAAAGGCGCTGGATCGGCTCCGGCATGCTTCCCGCGCCCGGTACCTCGACGGGTTCCGGGGCTTCGCTCCGTAAGGCGGGCGCGCCGAACACGACTTCGGTGGCCCGTGATCTCCCCAAATTCGCCCTCCCTTCGGGTTGACACCTGCCCCCCCCTGGAATATCATTGAAAGCTCTATAGTGGAACGCCCGAGCTCGACCGAGACACATGAAGACATATACGCCGAAGCTGCACGAAATCGAAGCGCGCTGGTGGGTCGTCGACGCCGCCGACAAGACGCTGGGACGCCTCGCGACCGAGGTGGCCCGGGTTCTCCGCGGCAAGCACAAGCCCATGTACACGCCCCACCTCGACACGGGGGACTACGTGGTCGTGCTGAACGCATCGAAGGTGCGGCTCACCGGCAACAAGGCGGACCAGAAGACGTACTTCCGGCATTCCGGCTACATGGGAGGGGAGCGACACATTCCCTTCCGCCGGATGATCGAGAGCCGCCCGGAAAGGGTGATCGAGCTCGCCGTGAAGGGAATGCTCCCCAAGAACGCCCTGGGGCGCGAAATCCGAAAGAAGCTCAAGGTATATCCCGGTGAGGAACATCCTCACCAGGGACAGCAGCCCCAGCCGCTCGAGTTCTGAGACCGACGACACCTATGGCGAAAGCATCGAACCAGATTCAGACCGTGGGCCGGCGCAAGACCAGCGTCGCCCGCGTCATCCTCCGCCCGGGAAAGGGGGAGTGGACCATCAACGGCCGCACCCTCGACACCTACTTTCCCCGGCTCGCTCACCAGAAGCGGATCGAAGAAGCCTTCCATCTCACGGAGACGCACGGGCAGTTCGACGTCCGCGTCCGTGTGAACGGTGGAGGGCTTACCGGTCAGGCCGATGCGATCCGCCTGGGGGTGTCCCGTGCGATCATCATCCACGACGAGGAATCCCGCCCGCTCCTTCGCCAGAAGGGGCTCCTGACCCGTGATCCACGCAAGGTGGAGCGCAAGAAGCCGGGTCGTCCGAAGGCGCGCAAGCGCTTCCAGTTCAGCAAGCGTTAAGGAAGTGGAAAACGTGGAAATCGAAACGATGCCCGAAGTCGGGCTGAACGAGCTCCTGGAAGCCGGCGTCCACTTCGGACACCAGACCCGTCGCTGGAACCCGAAGATGAGGAAGTTCATCTTCACGGAGCGCAACGGCATTCACATCATCGACCTCCGGAAGACGCTCGATCGGCTCCTGGCCGCGCAGCGCGCCATCCGGGAAGTGGTCCTGAAGGGAGAGCGTGTCCTCTTCGTGTGCACGAAGGACCAGCTCAGCGGGATCATCGAGCAGGAGGCCGAGCGGTGCGGCACCTTCTACGTCACCGAGCGGTGGCTGGGGGGCATGCTCACGAACTTCCAGACGATCCGGAAGCAGATCCGCCGCCTGAAGGAGCTGGAGCGGGGCCAGGAGGAGAACGCCTTCGAGTTCTACACGAAGAAGGAGCGGCTCCTGCTCGACCGCGAGCGGCTCAAGCTGGAGAAGTACTTCTCGGGCGTGAAGGACATGAGCCGTTTGCCCGGAGCCATCTTCATCGTCGACGCGAAGCGCGAGACGATCGCGGTCAAGGAGGCGCATCGCCTCGGGATCCCGGTCATCGCGATCACGGACACGAACGCGGATCCGGACCTCATCGATTACCCGATTCCCGGCAACGACGACGCGATCCGCTCGGTGAGTCTCATCGCGAAGGCGATCGCGGATGCCATCGACGCCGCGCGCGGCGAGGTGCCGGAAGAGCAGCTCCGCAGGGTCGAGGAAGCGGAGGCCACGACCTACTCCACCGAGACGGGCGAGAAGTCGGCCGCGTCGGATGAAGCGGGCAAGCGGCGTCCCCAGAAGCGGCGGCGCCGTCCGCGGCCCGAGGCCATCGCCCAGTTGAAGGGAGATCCAAAGGGAGCCGCCGAGGGCGAGGGGGATGAAGGAGCGGAAGAGGAAGGCTGATCTTCCCTTTCCGGGATGCGGCGCAGAAGGCTGATTGCCGGCATCCTGTCCGACCGATAGCGTTCCTGGAGACCGAGAGGCGGTAGCTGGATGGAGCGGGTGCCCGGCACGACCGGGACCCTCCACTTTGGCTTCCGCCTCTTTCTCTTGATGTTCAGAATCGAAACCAGGGGAAGCGGGATCATCATGGCGATCAGTGCGAAGGATGTGAAGACGCTCCGCGACCGGACCGCGGCTGGAATGATGGATTGCAAGCGTGCGCTCGAGGAGACCGAGGGCGACATGGAGGCGGCCATCGACCTGCTGCGCAGCCGCGGAGCGGCGAAGGCGGCCAAGCGGGCAGACAAGGCGGCGAACGAAGGGACCATCGGGAGTTACGTGCACTTCGGCGGCCGGATCGCCGTCATCGTCGAGCTCAACTGCGAGACGGACTTCGTGGCGAACACGGACGACTTCCAGCAGCTCGCAAAGGACATCGCGATGCACGTGGCGGCCGCGAATCCGCTGGCGGTGAGCGCGGAGGACATCCCCGAGGATGTCGTGGAGCGCGAGCGGCAGGTCTACCTGGAGCAGGTCCGCAACGAGGGCAAGCCGGAGGCGATCCAGGAAAAGATCGTGGACGGCAAGATGCGGAAGTTCTTCGAGGAGACGACGCTTCTCAAGCAGCCCTTCGTGAAGGATCCGGACCGGACGGTCGAGCAGCTCATTACCGACACGGCTGCGAAGACCGGCGAGAAGATCAACGTGGCCCGCTTCGCCCGGTTCGAGGTGGGCGCCGAGGCCTGAGCGCATCCGCCCGATCTCGCCCGGACATCCGTCGGGCAGGAACATCCCCCAGCAGGCGTCGAAAGTGATGGTGACGAAAAGCAAGCTGAAGTACGGACGCGTGCTCCTGAAGTTGTCCGGTGAAGCCCTTGCGGCGGACAAGGGGTTCGGCATCGACCCACCGGTCGTGGACCGCGTCACGGACGAGGTCAGGGCGGTCCATGAGATGGGCGTCTGTCTGGGGCTGGTGGTGGGCGGCGGCAACATCGTCCGCGGTGCGCTCGCGCAGGAAAAGGGCATGGATCGCGTCACGGGCGACTACATGGGGATGCTGGCCACGATCATCAACTCGCTCGCGCTGCAGGACATGCTCGAGCGCAAGGGGATCGACACGCGGGTCATGACCGCCATCCGGATGGAGGAGCTGGCCGAGCCCTACATCCGGCGGCGGGCGCTGCGTCACCTCGAGAAGGGGAGGGTCGTGATCTTTGCCGGCGGAATCGGAAATCCGTACTTTTCCACCGACACGGCCGCGGTTCTCCGGGCCATCGAGATGGAATCCGACGTGGTGATCAAGGCTACGAAGGTGAACGGGGTCTATACGGCGGACCCCGTGAAGGACCCCAGTGCCACGTTCATCCGCAACATCACCTTCCAGGAGGTGGTGGCGCGCGAGCTCGCCGTGATGGACGCGCCGGCGGTGTCGCTCTGCAAGGACAACGGGCTTCCCATCATCGTACTGAACCTGGAGGAGCGCGGCGCCGTATGCGAGGCGGTCCGCGGGGGCGAGATCGGGACGCTGGTCCGCTGACCGGGCCCGCCCTCATGTGCCCGAACGTTTCTGCCAAAGGACAACGAGATCATGCCCTCGATCGCTGAAGCGAAGCACAAGATGGACGAGGCCCTCGAGGCCCTGCGCCGCGAGTTCACGACGGTGCGGACGGGGAAGGCCACACCGGCGCTCCTCGACACCGTGCGGGTGGAGGCGTACGGCGCGAAGATGCCGCTGAACCAGGTCGCGTCCATCGGGACCCCGGAGGCGACGCTCATCGTGGTGCAACCCTTCGACAAGTCGCTGATCGGCGAGATCGAGCGGGCGATCCACGCCGCCGATCTCGGCCTGAATCCCGCGAACGACGGCAACGTCGTCCGGGTGCCGGTGCCGCCCCTCAACGAGGAGCGTCGCAAGGAGTACGTGCGGATCCTGGCCAAGATGGCGGAGGAGGGCCGGGTCTCGCTGCGGCACGCGCGCCGCGACGGAAACGAGAGCGTGAAGGCGAAGATGAAGGAGGGGGAAATCGGCGACGACGAGGGGCACCGCCAGCTCGACGAGATCCAGAAGCTGACCGACGACTACACGCGTCGGATCGACGAGCTGCTGGCGGCGAAGGAGAAGGAGGTCATGTCGATCTAGAGGGACCGGGGGTGTCCGCCTTTGACCTTCCCGCACCTTCTGGACATGTTCAGCGTATGGATGCCGAACTACTCCGGGACATTTCCCTGCATGGTGCCGTTCCCCGCCACCTCGCCATCATCATGGACGGCAACGGGCGCTGGGCCCGGCAGCGTGGACTTCCACGGCATGCGGGGCACCGCGCGGGCATGGAGTCCGTTCGCGAGGCGATCGAGGGTTCCGTCGATGCCGGCGTGCAGATTCTCACCCTTTTCGCCTTCTCCACCGAGAACTGGCAGCGCCCCCGCCAGGAGATCTCCGCCCTCATGGCGCTCCTGAAGCTGTACGCGGACAAGGAGCAGGAGGAGCTGCGGGAGAAGGGCGTGGAGGTCCACGTGCTGGGCGAGCTGGACCGGGTGGACCGCATTACGCGCCGGGCCGTGAACCGCATCGTGGAGGTTACGGCCGGCGGAACGCGGCTCCGTCTGAACCTGATGATCTCGTACAGCGGCCGCGACGAGATCGTGCGCTCCGCGCGCCTTCTCGCCGGCAGGGTCGCCCGGGGCGAGATCGATCCGGACGAGATCGACGAGAAGCTCTTCCAGGACACGCTCTTCACCAGGGATCTTCCAGACCCCGACCTCCTCGTCCGCACATCCGGCGAGTTCCGCGTGAGCAACTTCATGCTGTGGCAGATCGCGTACACCGAAGTGCACATCACCCCCGTACTCTGGCCCGACTTCAACCGCCGGCACCTCTTCGAGGCCGTACTCGAGTACCAGCGGCGCGAGCGACGCTTCGGCCGGGTGAATGTGCCTTGACGCGAAAGCGAGCCCTTCATGGCCGGTGACCTCGGGCGACGGCTCGCCGTGGCCGGCGTCGGCATTCCCCTGGGCATTCTCCTCATCTACCTGGGTGGATGGGCGCTGGGAGTCACCGTCGCCGTGGTGGCCGCGCTGGGCACCCGCGAGTTTTACGTCCTCGCCGAAAAGCGTGGGGCGAATGGGGTCGGCGGGGCGGACTCGGTCCCGCCGGCCCCGGCCAGCCGCCCGTTCCGGGGCCTGGGTATCGTGGCGGCGGTCACGCTCGTGCTTGCGGTCGCGCACGACCCGGTCTGGCCGAGACTCGCCGGCGTCGGGTGGACGGTCGTCGTCTCTCTCCTGATCGTCTCGCTGGGCGCCGCGGTCTTCCGGCGCGGCCCGAAAGGGACGCCTCTCGCCTCCACGTCGGCGACCGTGGCGGGCGCACTCTACGCGGGAGGAACCCTCGTCTTCGCCCTCCTCATCCGGCATCTCCCGGAGGCGGTGGGGGCGAGCGGCGCGGGCAGCGAGCCGTGGCACGGAGCGGCGCTTCTCATCTTTCCGCTGACGGCGGCGTGGTTCGGCGACTCCGCCGCATACTTCGCCGGATCGCGCTGGGGACGCCGCAAGCTCTTTCCCGCCGCCAGTCCGAAGAAATCGGTCGAGGGGGCCGTGGCCGGGTTGCTCGGGTCCGTCCTCGTGGGGGGGCTTTTCGGGGCGCTGGTGCTGGGCTCGTTGCCGGTCTTTTCCGTTTCTCCGCTCAGCGGCGCCGTGATCGGGCTGCTCGTGGGGCTCGTCGCGCAGGTGGGCGACCTCGCCGAATCGGTGCTGAAGCGGGACGCCGGGGTGAAGGATTCGGGAACGCTCCTTCCCGGTCACGGCGGCGTGCTGGACCGATTCGACGGAATCCTCGTAACACTTCCGCTGGCATACATGCTCATCGTGCTCAACCGCTGGCTGGGCTTCTGACGGCCCGTCTGAACCTATGATCCGCATTGCAATCCTGGGCTCCACCGGTTCCATCGGGAAGAGCGCCCTCAAGGTGATCGAGCGGCACCCGGAGCGCTTCCGGGTCGTGGGGCTCGCCGCGAACCGTTCGGCGGAGGCGCTCGCGCGACAGGTGGCGCGGCACCGCCCGCGCGTCGCCGTGCTGGCGGACGAGCCGGCGATGTCGGCCGGGGCAGCGCACTTCGACGACGGCGTCTGCCAGGGTGGGCGCGACGCCCTCCTCGCGCTTGCCGAGGCGCCGGACGTGGACATCGTGATCAACGCGCTTGTGGGCGCCGCGGGGCTGGAGCCGACGCTGCGAGCGCTTGAGAACGGCAAGCGGGTCGCCCTCGCGAACAAGGAGTCGCTCGTCGCCGGAGGTTCGCTCGTGCCGGAGGCGGCGGAGCGGGGTGGAGGCGAGCTGATCCCCATCGACAGCGAGCACAGCGCGATCCTTCAGTGCATCGAGGGGTACAGTCGGGAGTCGATCTCGAAGGTTGTTCTCACCGCGTCCGGCGGGCCGTTCCGTGGATGGTCGAGGCGCGAGCTCCGGGAGGTGCGGCCGGAACAGGCGCTGCGGCATCCCACGTGGGAGATGGGCGCCAAGATCACCGTCGATTCGGCCACGCTCGCGAACAAGGCGCTCGAGGTCATCGAGGCCCACTTCCTGTACGGCATCCCCTACGACCGCATCGAGGTCGTGGTGCACCCGCAGTCCATCGTCCACTCCCTCGTGGAGTTCGTCGACGGGTCCGTGCTGGCGCAGGTCGGGGAGCCCACCATGGAGTTGCCGATTCTCTACGCCTTGAGCTACCCGGAGCGCGTCGCGGACGTGAGCCTCCGGACGTTCGACCTGATCGGGGCGTCACCGCTGACCTTCGAGACCGTGGACGTGGAATGCTTTCCGCTCTTCGCGCTCGGGGTGGGCGCGGGACGCGCGGGCAGCGCGGGACCGGCGGCGTTCAACGCGGCGAACGAGATCGCCGTGAACGCCTTCCTCGCGGAGGAGATCCGTTTTCATGAAATGGCCGAGGTCGTCTCCGCGGTTCTCGGCAGGGTCGGGGCTGAGCCGCTCCGGAACATCGACGACGTACTCCGGGCCGACCGCGCTGCGCGCGACGCGGCCCGGCATGCCATCGAACAGCTACAGCATTCAAGAGTGAAACTGCATCCATGACCATCATCGCCACCATCATCGTACTGGGCGTCCTCATCTTCGTCCACGAGCTCGGGCACTTCTGGGCCGCGAAAGCCGTGGGCATCGAAGTGGAGCGCTTTTCCATCGGCCTGGGCCCGCGCGTCTGGGGCTACACGAAGGGGGAGACGGAGTACGTCCTGAGCGCCATCCCCCTGGGCGGCTACGTGAAGATGGGGGGGATGGACGACGAGGTGATGGAGGCCATCGAAGGAGGCGGCAAGGAGGGCGAGAAGCGCGAGAGGAGCTCGCGGGACTTCGACAGCAAGCCCATCTGGGCCCGAACCCTCGTGATTTCCGCGGGCGTGATCATGAACATGCTCTTCGCGCTCTTCGCGTTCACCTTCGTCGCGGGAATCTGGGGCTCGCCCGCGGCAGACACGAACCGGCTGGGAGGCGTCCGCGCGGAGTGGCTTCCGTCCGGGGCCGAAGCGCTCGCGCAGATCCCCCCCGGCGCCGAGATCCAGCGAGTGGCCGGGCAGGAAGTCCGTCACTGGGGCGACCTGCGGGAGCAGCTGACGACGGCTCCCGCGGGCACCGCCACGGTGGAGTTCCTCGACCCGGCGGGCTCCGTCGAGTTCACGATCCCGGCGGACGCCGGAGCGCGCCTCGACATCGGCCGCGCGCTCAGCCCGTGGAACGAACCGGTCGTCGGCTCCGTGGAGCCGGGCGGACCGGCGGATCAGGGCGGTCTCCGCGCCGGCGACCGCCTCCTGGGCGTCGCCGGAACTCCCATCGTGGACTGGTCGGACGTCGTGCGCGCCATCGAGGCCCGTCCGGAGACCCGCACGGAGATCCTCGTGGAACGGGACGGCCGGGAGCTCACCCGGGTGGTCACCCCCCGGACGGTGGAGGGGCGCGACCCGGTGACGGGGGTGGCGCGCACCATCGGACAGATCGGCATGGTGCCCACCGGGGGAGACATCGTCTACACCCGGGTCGGCCTCGCGGAAGCGGTTTCCGTGGGCTGGGACGAGACGGTCTACTTCACCGGAATGATCCTCGGCTTTCTGCGCGATCTCTTCACGGGGGGAATCTCACCGCGCTCGCTGGGAAGCATCGTCACGATCGGCGAGGCGTCGGGCGCGGCGGCGGCCGAGGGGATGCCCATCTATCTCCGTTTCATGGCGCTTTTCTCGATCAACCTCGCGATCCTCAACCTGCTCCCCATCCCGGTGCTGGATGGCGGACACCTGCTCTTCCTCGCCATCGAGGCGGTGCGGGGTCAGGCCCTGAGCGTGGAGCAGAGAATGCGGTGGACGCAGGTGGGGTTCATCGTCATCATCGGAATCATGGTCTGGGCGCTGGGGAACGACTTCCTGCGGCTCTTCGGGTTGTAGCACGACGCGGAACGCGGAGCTCAGAGGAGCGTGAGCTGCTCCGGCCCCGCGCGCAACCGCAGCGCCTCGATGTCGATGATCTCGGTCGGACGGTCCTGGGGGGCCACGTCCAGGAATCCGCGGTAGCCGGCCCTGTGGAGCGCCGCACCGACGACCGTTCGCGCCAGCTCGGGCCGGTTGCACTCCCGGGAGAGGTGCGCGAGGAGTATCCCGGCGAGTCGGGGATGAAGCAACTCCAGCGCGAGTTGCGCCGCGTCCTCGTTCGAGAGGTGTCCGTGGCTGGACGCGATGCGCTGCTTCACGCTGGCGGGGTAGCGGCTTCCGCCGAGCATGAGCTTGCAGTGGTTCGCCTCGAGGATGAGGAAGTCGCAGCCCGACAGCGCGTGCCGGATGCCCGCGGTGGAGCGGCCGAGGTCGGTCGCGATCCCCACGCGGGTCCCGTTCGTCGCGCACGCCACGATGACCGCCATCGGGTCCGCCGCGTCGTGCACCGTGACGAAGGGATCGACGCGCAGACCCAGGCGGCCGGCCACCTGGAAGGGGCGACCGGCCTCGAACCGGACGAGCTCCTCCGCGCCGCTCAGCAGGGCCCGGCACGCCACGCGGGTGGCCTCCGTGACGAAGATCGGGAGTCCGTGCCGGCGCGCGAAGATCCCGACTCCCATGCTGTGGTCGCGATGGTCGTGCGTCAGGACGATTCCGGAGAGCGACGCGGGCGCCACGTCGATGGCCGCGAGCCTGCGCTCCAGCTCGATTCCGCTGAACCCCGCGTCGACGAGGACCCGAACGCCGCGCGACTCGATCAGTGTCGCGTTTCCTCCGCTGCCGCTTCCCAGCACGCAGACCTTCATGGCGCGTCGTGCCGGCCCCGCCGCCAGGCGGTCTCGAGAAAGGCGCGGTCCTCCGCCGTCAGCGCGACCTCGCGCCGCCGCATCACGACCTCGGCGACGTCCAGGAAGCGGTCGAGCCTGTACTCGGAGAGATCGCCACCCGCGCCCCAGCTGAAGGGGGGCACGTACACCGGCGGCATGGCGCCGCCGAAGAGATTGCTTCCCGCTCCGACGACCGTCCCGGTATTCAGGAGGGTGCCGATGCCGGTCTTCACGTGGTCGCCCAGGAAGCAGCCCACCTTGGTGAGCCCGGTGTCCACGTCCCCCGACGCCGTCCGCACCCGCACCGGGCCGTAGTTGTTCTTGAGGTCGCTGTTCGTGGTGAGCGCGCCCAGGTTCACCCAGCGGCCGAGGTATGCGTGCCCGAGGTACCCGTCGTGGGCCTTGTTCGAGAAGCCGAGGATGACCGCCTCTTCCACCTCGCCCCGCACCTTGCAACGCGGGCCGATGGAGGCTCTGGAGATCGAGCCGCCGAAGATCTGGCTGTCCCTCGCCAGGTACAGCGGCCCTTCGAGCCGCGTCATGCTCCGGATGGCCACACCCTCCTCCACCCGCACCGGCCCGCCTCGCGTATCGATCGTGATGCCGGGCTCGAGCTCGACACCCGTCGCGATCGAGATCAGCCCCCGGCCGATGTGATTCACGCCCGGGGGGAGAAAGGCGTCGGTCCGCGGAAAGAGGGTTTCGATGTCGACGCGAAGCTGATCCGCGTTGTCGGCGACGAGATTCCAGACGTTGGCGAGAACCCGGCCTCCGAGCTCGATCTCGGACGCGAAGCGGGGCTCCCCTGCCGGGTCGAGGAGCGCGGACTCCTCCGGCGTCGGCGTGCCCGGGGGGAGGAGCCACCCCACGACCTCGCCGCGCACGGTGAGCGACGCCGGCTCGACGGGGGGAGGCTCCTCGTCGAAGGGCGACGGAGCGAAGGGAAGGACGACGCGGCTGGACAGCACGATGCGCAACGACTCCGCGCTCACGTCGGCGGGCTCCACTGCAGGAGGCGCCCCGACTTCCCGGAACCCGCGCATCGCGGATCCGGCGAGGTGGCCGCTCGCCTGCGTCTTCCAGAACCGTTCGGCCCGCTCCCTCTGGAGAAGGCAGCCCAGGAGGAGCTCGCCCACCGGGCGGGTCAGCGCGAAGGGCTCCCAGCCGCGCGCGGTGCGGTCGTCGAAGAGAAGGAGGCTGAGCGCGCTCACGCGTCGGGATCCAGCAGGGCAGGGGGAAGGTGGTCCACGAGGCGCTTCAGGTCGTGCGCCCGGGAGCGCCGGGTCACCAGCGTGATGCCTCCGCTGCGCACGGCGACCAGGTCGTCGACGTCGAAGAGCACGACGTCGCCGTCCTCTCCGTAGACGATGTTTCCCGAGCCATCCACGACGCGCCCCTTCCCCAGGATGACGTTGCCGGACGCGTCCGGTGCACGCGTCCTGCCAAGCGCCTCCCAGCTGCCGACGTCGTCCCAGCGGAAGTTCGCCCGCATCATGCCGACTCGTCCGCTCCGCTCGAGGACCGCCTCGTCCACCGAAATCCGCGGCGCATTTCGGAAGAAGTTCCCGACGTCCCCCGCTTCCAGCAGCGGGAGGAGCGCGGCGATCTCCGGAGCGTGTGCGCGGACCTCGTCCAGGAAGACCGACGCCCTCCACACGAAGATTCCGCTGTTCCAGACATACCCCTCGGCGACGTATCGCCGGGCGGTTTCCGCGTCCGGCTTCTCGACGAAGGCGTCCACCCGGACGGCATCGGGGCTCCGGAGCGGCGCTCCGGGGCGGATGTAGCCGTATCCGGTCTCCGGTCGATCCGGCTCGATGCCGAGTGTGAGGAGAACGCGCTCTTCGCGAGCCACACGAACCGCGCGCAGGACGAGCTCCGTGAAGGTCGACTCGGGCTCGATGGCGTGATCCGAATGCAGGGAGACCAGGACGCCGTCGGGGTCGTCCTGTGCGACGCGCCAGGCCGCCCAGGCGAGGACCGGGGCGGTGCCGCGTGCCTCCGGCTCGATCCAGAACGCGTCGGGGGAAAGTCCGGGAAGGGCGGCGCGGAGCGACCCCGTCAGCGGCTCACCCGCCAGGATGCCGAGGCGCTCCGGCGTGGTGAGCGTGAGCGCGCGGGTGACGCTTTCGGCGATGAGCGGCCGGGGACCGGCCAGAGGCAGAAGCTGCTTGGGGCGGGACGGCCGGCTTGCGGGCCAGAATCGCGAACCGGTCCCCCCGGCGAGGATCACCACCCACGGCGCGGTTTCAGCCACCGGAGAGCAGCTCGTCGATCCGGGTCAGAAGCTTCTTCGGACTGAAGGGCTTGGTGACGAACTCGTCCGCCCCGAGGGCGAACGCCCGCTCGCGATCCGTGTCCTGCCCCTTCGCGGTCAGGATGATGACGGGAACGGCCTTGCGATGCTCCAGCGACCGCATCGCGGTGAGCACGTCGAGTCCGGCCACGTCCGGCATCATGATGTCGAGGAGAACGAGGTCGTACGGGACCTCGCCGCGCAGCAGCTCGAGCGCGGCGGGACCGTCGGAGACGGCATCCACGATGAAGGACGCGGCCTCGAGCAGCGTGGTGAGAATCCGGCGGATGTGGGGCTCGTCGTCGGCCACCAGAAGCCGAGCCCGGGTGGGTGCGGAATGAGCCGGTTCCGGCATCTCACCTCGTCGTGTGCAGGGAGCCGATCGTCGTGCGGGCGCAGCGGCCTTCGAGGGCGGAAACCTATGGCGTGAACGGGGTAAAGTCAAGTAATCCTGCGCTTTTCAGCCTTGACACCGCCCATCGAAAAGGGATAGTGTTCCCGCTTCGAGCGCGCCCTTATCCGTTCCGGAAAACACGAGCGAAATCCATTCATGGTCACGCGCATCACCGGCTGCAACGGCGGCCACTCGGCAGCGCGCATCACGAACCTCGCGGCCGCGGTCCTCATCCTGTTCGGCGGTGTCGCCTGCGGCGATGATCCCTTCCTGATCCGGTGGCAGGAAAACCCGACGAACGTGACGCTCTACTCGCTCGATCGGCCCGAGCTGAACCT
>JBBDIW010000111.1:21569-38910 GCA_040880165.1 Gemmatimonadota bacterium
AGGAAAACCCGACGAACGTGACGCTCTACTCGCTCGATCGGCCCGAGCTGAACCTCCCCTCCGGCTTCAACTTCATCAGTCGCCAGGCGGTACAGATCGAATCCGCCGCGGCCGCCGGGCGCTGGGATCTCGCCGTGGACAGCGATGAAAGCGGGATCTATTTCCTGCCGCCGGGGGCCCTCGGCGTGACGTCGCGCGCAGGAATCGCGCCGATGCCGGGATCGAGCTTCGACGAGGTCAGGGAAGCCCCGAGGGACACCGCGCAGTATTCGACGACGGAGCCGGTACCGATCGCGCTGGGCACGACGTACGTGATCCGCACGCGACAGGAGCAGGGCGGCTTTGGCCAGGTCTGCGTCTACTACGCGAAGCTCGAGCCCCTCGACTTCGATGCGGCCGAAGGCGTCGTCACCTTCGTGTACGACGCGAGCCCCGCCTGCAACAACCGGCGGCTCGTTCCGCCGGACAGCTGAGGCGGGCGTGCTCGACCTGAAACTGATCCGCCTGGAGCCCGACCGAGTCCGCGCCGGCCTCCGAAAGCGCGGCTTCGCAGAAGGCGACGCGGTCGTCACCGAGATCCTGACCATCGATGAAGGCCGGCGGGTGGCGATCGGGGAAGCCGACAACCTGAAGGCGCGCAGGAACGAGGTTTCGCGCGAAATCGGGCAGGCGAAGCGTTCGGGCGCGGACGCGGGAGAGAAGATCGCGGAAATGCAGGAGGTCGGCCGCAGGATCGCCGAGCTCGACGAGGACGTGTCGCGGGGGGAGTCACGCATCCTCGAGCTGCTTCTCGAGACGCCGAACCTTCCGCTCGAAGAAGTCCCGGAGGGCGGAGAAGAGGCGAACGAGGTCGTCCGCAGCTGGGGTGAGCCCCGTACCTTCGATTTCGAACCCCGGCCACACTGGGAGCTGGGCGAGACGCTGGGGATCTTCGAGCTGCCGCGCGGCGCGAAGGTCTCCGGGTCGGGTTTCCCCGTTCTCCGGGGTGCGGGCGCCCGGCTCCAGCGCACGCTCATCGACTTCATGCTCGACCTGCACACCCGCGACCATGGCTACACGGAGGTCCGGGTTCCCTACCTCGTCACGGGGGAGTCGATGACGGGAACGGGGCAGCTCCCGAAGTTCGAGGAGGAGTCGTACCGCGTGGAGCGCGACGATCTCTGGCTGATCCCGACCGCCGAGGTGCCGGTCACCAACCTCCACCGGGACGAGATCCTGCGGCCGGAACAGCTGCCCATGCGGTACACGGCCTACTCGCCCTGCTTCCGGAGGGAGGCGGGTGCGGCAGGGGCGGACACACGGGGGCTGCTCCGGGTGCACCAGTTCGACAAGGTGGAGCTGGTGCGGTACGAGACGCCGGAGCGCAGCCGCGAGGCGCTGGAGACGCTGACGGGCCAGGCGGAGAAGGTCTTGCAGCTCTTCGACCTTCCGTACCGCGTCCTGAACCTCGCCACGGGAGACCTCGGCTTTTCCAGCCGGATGACGTACGACCTCGAAGTGTGGGCCCCGGGTGTGCAGCGCTGGCTGGAGGTGTCCAGCTGCAGCACGTTCGGGGACTACCAGGCGCGCCGCGGCAACCTTCGCTTCCGCCCCGTGGGCGGCGGGAAGCCGGACTTCGTCCACACGCTGAACGGTTCCGCGCTGGCGCTGCCCCGGCTCATGGTCGCGCTCCTCGAGAACTACCAGACGGCCGACGGGAGCATCCGCTTTCCGGAGGCGCTGCACGCGCACCTGGGGCTCGACGCCCTGACCACCTGAGTCGGCGTGATGTCCCGGCAGAACTGGCCCGTCGCGCTCGCTTTCCTCTTTCTTGCCCTGCTGGGGTGGTACCTCGTGTATACGGAGGGGATCGTGCGGGCCGTGCGGACGGACGCGGGCGTGCTCACCCGGATGTTCGCCGAGGTCCAGGAGGGGATCGCGAATCCGTCGCCGGAGGCGGCCGACCAGGCGCTCTTCGAGCTCCAGGCACTGATCGTCGAATCCGGGGTGCCCCTCATCCTGACGGGACCGGGGGACACCGTCTACGCGGCGGAGAACCTCCCCTTTCCGGTTGACCTCGACGAGGCGGAAGGACAGGCGCGGGTGAGGGAGTATGTTCGGCGGCTGGACGCCAGGAACCCCCCGGTGGGAGACGCGTCCGGAACCCACCTCCACTACGGCGACCCGCCGGACCTGTGGCGATTGCGCTGGATTCCCTGGCTGCAGGCGGCGGGGCTCCTCCTGACCGTGCTCACGGGTCTTCTCGTAATTCGCTCGCAGCGCCGGGCGGAGGGGGAGCGGGCGTGGACGGCGATGGCCCGCGAGCTCGCGCATCAGCTGGGAACCCCGATCTCGTCCCTGCAGGGGTGGCTGGAAGTGCTGTCACTCCCCGCCTCGGAGCGGCCGGGGGTGCTCGATGAAGGGGACATCGCCGCCGAGATCGGCGAGGACCTGAAGCGGCTGGAGCGGATCAGCCATCGCTTCGAGCTGATCGGGCAGGAGCCGCAGCTGCAGAGTCTCGAGCTGGAGGAAGTCGTCCGGAGCCTGGAGCGCTACCTCCAGATGCGTCTTCCGAAGATGGGGCCGGGGGTCGAGCTGATCGTCGAACTTCCCGACGACCTGCCGCCGTTGCTGGGAAACGGCGTTCTGCTGGCCTGGGCGCTCGAGAACATCGTGAAGAACGCGCTGGACGCGCTCGCCGGCAGAGGCGGGAGAATCTCGATCCGCGCTTCCCACTCCGAGCCGGCCTGGCTCACATTGTGGATCAGCGACAACGGCCCGGGCGTAGACCCATCGGTGCGGGACCGGCTCTTCGACCCCGGCGTCACCACGAAGTCCGGCGGCTGGGGCGTGGGACTGGCTCTGTCGAGGCGGATCATCGAGGGCGTTCACAGGGGCCGAATCGAGCTCTCCGCGGGTGGGGAGGGAGGCGCTACCTTCCGGGTGCGGCTCCCCGTGGCGCAGAAGGAGGGACGCGCGGGAGGTCGACGCGATCGGAAGGAGACCACGGGGGCGGAACGCGAATTTTCAGGAGCCGGAAACGGGTCCGATCGACAAGGCAGAGTGGGTGAGCAATAGACAGCAGGAGCTTCAGGAGGAACGTCCGGCGGCACCGAAGTATCTGGACAATCTGAATCCCGAGCAGCGCGAGGCCGTGGAGCATTTCGAGGGCCCGCTGCTTGTGCTCGCGGGAGCGGGTTCGGGGAAGACGCGGGTGCTGACGGCGCGAATCGCTCACCTGATCCGGCACCACGGGGTTCCGTCGGACCGGATTCTCGCGGTGACGTTCACGAACAAGGCGGCCGGCGAGATGCGCGAGCGGATCGCCGGCATGCTCGGGGGCGAGCCGCGTGGAATCTGGATGGGTACCTTCCACGCCCTCGGAGCGCGGCTCCTGCGCCGGCACGCGGCGCAGCTCGGGTGGACGCACGCCTTCACGATCTTCGACGCCGACCAGAGTCTCAAGCAGATCAGGAAGAGCTCGGAGGCGCTGGACATCGACCCGAAGCGGTGGAAGCCGAAGGCGCTCAGGGCCGTACTGGGGGACGCCAAGAACCAGCTCGTCACCCCGCAGGAGTTCCTGGAGCAGCACGGTGAGGGCTTCGACCTCTTCGCGCGAATGGCCGCGCAGCTCTACCCGACCTACCAGGACGCCCTGCGCGCGCAGAACGCCTTCGACTTCGACGACCTGCTCGTGAAGCCGGTGGAACTCCTCGAATCGGATCCGGCGCTGCTGGAGCGCTACCGCGACCGCTTCGCGTTCATCCTGGTGGACGAGTACCAGGACACGAACCGCGCCCAGTTCCGCTTTCTGGAGCTGCTGGCGGGAGGACGCAGGAACATCATGGTCGTGGGAGACGAGGACCAGTCGATCTACGGCTGGCGGGGCGCCGACATCCGGAACATCCTCGACTTCGAGCGGACGTATCCGGGTTCCGAGGTGGTGCGGCTGGAGCGCAACTACCGCTCCACGGAAGTGATCCTGAACGCGGCGAACTCGGTCATCCGGCTGAACGTCCAGCGGAAGGGGAAGACGCTCCGCACCGAGCGCACCGGAGGCGAGCCGCTCACGCTGGTCGAGACCGTGGACGAGTCGGACGAGGCGAACTGGATCGTCCAGGAGATCGAGGCGCGTTCTGGCGAACGACCGGGGTCCGTGTACCGCGACTTCGCCATCCTCTACCGGACGAACGCGCAGTCGCGCGCCCTGGAGGACGCCTTCCGCCGCAGGGGCGTGCCGTACCAGATCGTGGGCGGCGTGCGCTTCTACGAACGGCGCGAGATCCAGGACGTCCTGGCCTACCTGCGGCTCATCTCGAACCCTCTCGACGAAGGGGCCTTCGATCGCGCGGTGAACTACCCTCGGCGCGGCATCGGAAAGGCGAGCCACGAGCGTCTGGCGGCGTGGGCGAAGGGGGAGGGGATCCCGCTCATCGAGGCGGCGCTCAGGGCCGACGAGGCTCCCGACGTGCCGACCGGAGGCGCACGGCAGCTCAAGGTGTTCGCGGAACTCGTGCAGCGCTACTCGTCGCTGGCGACCCGAATGTCGGTGGGCGAGCTGCTGGAGGAGCTCGTGGAGGAGCTGGATCTCCTGCGGCACCTGCGTGAGGAGGGGCCGGACGGCGACGACCGCGCCGAGAACGTGAAGGAGCTCATCGCCGGGGCGCACGAATTCGTGGCCGAGGTGGAGGAGGAGCTGGACGACGAGGACCCGGACCGCTTCACCGAGCTGGACCACTTTCTCCAACAGGTCGCGCTGGTGGCGGACATCGACCGGCACGACCCGGCGTCCGATGCCGTGACGATGATGACCCTGCACAACGCCAAGGGGCTCGAGTACCCGGTCGTCTTCGTGGCGGGGATGGAGGACGGGCTCTTCCCGCTCATGCGGTCGCTGGACGACCCGGATCAGCTGGAGGAGGAGCGTCGGCTCTTCTACGTGGGGCTCACGCGCCCGCAGGACAAGCTCTATCTGACCCATGCGCGCGAGCGGCGCCGGGCCGGGGACTTCACGCAGAACCGCGTCTCGTCGTTCGTCGAGTCGATCCCCGAGGAGCTGATCGAGGCGCGGAAATCCCCGCGTCTCCAGCGCGAGCGCTCCTTCGAGGTCCGCCCGCGAGGCGAGCGGAGCGGCGGTTTCGGGGCGGGCCTGGAGCGACGTCGGGCGGCGGGGGACACCCCCGGAGGGGGAGCGACGGGGCGTGGAGGAGCGGGGCAGGGCGAATCCGGACCCCCGGAGACCCCCTTCGACGACGAGGGCTTCAACCAGGACCGGCCGCGCTTCATAAAGGGGGAGCGGGTGCTCCACGCCACGTTCGGCTCCGGGACGGTAGTCGAGGTCACCGGCTTCGGCAGAGAGCTCAAGGTGACCGTCGACTTCCAGTCCGTGGGCAGAAAGAAGCTTCTCGTGCGGTACGCGAATCTCGAGCGGGATTACTGAACCGAATCGGAGGACGGCTTGTCGGTATCGAAGGATGAAGTCGAACGCATCGCCGCCCTCGCCCGGCTCCGGCTCGGCGACGCGGAGGCGGAGCGCCTGGCGCTCGATCTGAGCTCGATTCTGGGGCACGTGGAGGCCATGCGGAAGGCGGACATCTCCGCCGTCACCGCCGTGGGCGACATGACCGAGTGGCCCGCGCCCTTCCGCGATCCCGACCAGGGAGCCGATCCTCTGCTGGCGCCTCCGGAAAGCATTGCACCCGAGTGGCGCGAGCACTTCTTCGTCGTGCCGCGGCTCCCCGGCGTGGAGAGCGGAGGGGAGGAATCCGGCGCATGAGCGGGAATCGGGAGCAGGAGACGACCGGGCGCGACGGCGCCGCGGCGAGCGGCATCGACGAGATCGTGCGTGCCGTGGCCGCGGGCGCAGTCGCGCCGGACCATTATCTGCGCGACGCACTGCGGCGGATCGAGGCGTCGAACCGGGCGGACAAGCCGCTCAACGCGTTTCTGTCGCTCGTCGACCCCGACGCGGCCACGGAGAAGGGCGGGGCGACCGACGGGGCCGCGGGAGCTTCCGGGGGCGATGCTTCGGCGGACGATGGCGCGGGGGGCGCGGCATCGGAGTCCGGGCTCCTGCGGGGTGTGCCGCTGGGCATCAAGGACAACATCGCGACGCTGGGCCTCCCCACCACGTGCGGTTCCCGGATCCTCGAGGGGTACCATTCCCCCTACGAGGCTACGGTCGTCCGGAAGCTGCGCGCGGCGGGGGCGCGGATCGCGGGAAAGACGAACATGGACGAGTTCGCGATGGGCTCGTCGAACGAAAATTCGGCTTATGGAGTGGTGCGTAATCCGCACGACCGGGATCGCGTACCGGGGGGAAGCTCGGGGGGGTCCGCCGCCGCGGTCGCGGCCGGGCTCGTTCCGGGCGCGCTCGGCTCGGAGACCGGCGGGTCGGTTCGGCAGCCGGCCTCCCTGTGCGGCATCGTCGGCATCAAGCCGACCTACGGACGGGTGAGCCGCTACGGCCTCGTCGCCTTCGCATCGTCGCTCGACCAGGTCGGCACCTTCGGCCGCACGGTCCGCGACGCGAGCCTGCTGCTCCAGGTGATCTCGGGACACGACACGCGCGACTCGACGTCGGCACGCACGGACGTTCCGGACTTCCGGGCCGCCGCGGGAGGCGGCGACGAGGGAGGGGATGAAGCGGCGCGGCCCGCCGGCCTGAAGGGTCTCGTCGTCGGCGTTCCCACCGAGTACTTCCCGGATTCGCTCGACCCGGAGATCCGGACGCTCTGCAAAGGGGCGCTGGAGCGGATGGAAGCGGCGGGCGCGATCCTCCGCCCGGTCTCGCTCCCCCACACGGATCTGGCCATTCCGAGCTACTACGTCATCGCGTCCGCCGAGGCGTCGAGCAACCTCGCTCGCTACGACGGCGTGCGCTACGGGGTGCGGGCCGAAGGCGCGGCTTCGACGCACGACGTCTACGAAGCGACCCGCTCGCACGGCTTCGGCCTGGAGGTGAAGCGGCGCATCATGCTGGGGACGTACGCGCTCTCCTCCGGGTACTACGAGGCGTACTACGGCCGCGCCCAGAAGGTGAGGGCCTTGATCGCCCGGGACTTCCGGGACGTCTTCGCGCGGGCGAACGGCGGCGGCACGTCCGGGGACGGCGAGGTGGACGTCCTCTTCACCCCGACATCCCCGTCGACGGCCTTCGGCATCGGCGAACGCGTGGACGACCCCCTTCAGATGTACCTGTCGGACCTCTTCACGGCCACCGCGAATCTCGCGGGGGTACCCGCGATCTCGGTCCCCGTCGGCGCGATCGAGGGGCTTCCGGTGGGCGGTCAGTTCATCGCGCCGAAGTGGGGGGAGGCGGTGATGATTCGGGCCGCAACCGGTCTGGAAGCGGTGCTGGGCGAGGGAGGCGACCGTTGAGCGCCCGTGACGCCGTGGCGCTCGAGCCGGTCATCGGACTCGAGGTCCACGTCCAGCTCAGGACCGCGCGGAAGCTTTTCTGCGGAGACTCGACTCGCTTCGGCGCCGAGCCGAACACCAACGTCTGCCCGCTCTGCCTCGGCCTGCCCGGGGCGCTCCCGGTGGTGAACGGAGAAGCCGTAGAGCTGGCGGTCAGGGCGGCGCTCGGCTTCGGCTGCGAGATCCACGAGACGAGCATCTTCGCCCGGAAGAACTACTTCTATCCCGACCTCCCCAAGGGGTACCAGATCTCGCAATTCGACCGGCCCCTGGCCACGAACGGCGTGTTCGAGATCCAGGGCGAGGACGGGCCGGCAACGATCCGGATCCGCCGGATCCACCTGGAGGAGGACGCCGGGAAATCGGTGCACGACCGGTTCGACAGCGCCACCGCGGTGGACCTGAACCGCGCCGGCGTGCCCCTCGTCGAGATCGTCTCCGAGCCGGACCTGAAGACGCCCGCCGATGCAAGGGTCTACCTGCTGGGGCTGAAGCGGCTGCTCGAGTATCTGGACATCTCCGACTGCAACATGGAGGAGGGGAGCCTGCGCGTGGACGCCAACGTCTCCGTGCGACCCGTGGGGACGGACGCGCTGAACACGAAGACCGAGCTCAAGAACCTCAATACCTTCTCCGGCGTCGAGAAGGCGCTGAACCGGGAGATCGTCCGCCAGATGGAGGTCGTGCGCGCGGGAGGAACGGTCGCCCACATGACACTCCTCTGGGACGCGGCGCGGGGGGAAGTGCGCCCCATGCGGGCCAAGGAGGAGAGCCACGACTACCGCTACTTCCCGGAGCCGGACCTTCCCCCGCTCGTGGTGACGGACGCGCTCGTCGAGTCCGTGCGCGCGGAGCTTCCGGAGTTTCCGGAGGCCCGCCGAACGCGCTTCATCGAGGCGTACGGACTTCCCGCCTATGACGCGGAGGTGCTCACGGCCTCGCGGCCCGTAGCCGACTTCTACGAGGCGGTCGCCCTGCTGCTGCCCGACCCGAAGGTGGCGGCGAACTGGGTGATGGGTCCCGTCCTCCAGGAAGCGAACGAGCGCGGCGTCACGCTGGCGCACTTCCCGGTCTCTCCCGAAGGGCTCGCGGAGCTGGTGAAGCTGGTCGAGAATGGCACGGTGTCCGGGAGCATCGGAAAGAAGGTCCTCGCGAAGATGATCGAATCCGGCCAGAGGGCGCCGCAGATCGTCGCCGCCGAGGGACTCGCGCAGGTGAGCGACGTGGACCGGCTCGAGGTGTGGGTCCTCGAGGCGATCGAGGAGAACGCCGAAGAGGCGGAGCGCTACCGGGAGGGGGAGAAGAAGCTCGTGGGCTTTTTCATGGGCCAGGTCATGCGGAAGTCCGGGGGGAAGGCGGATCCGAAACGGGTGGGCACCCTCCTGGCGGAGTGGGCGGCCGGGAAGTAGGCGTCCGCGAGGGGTACGGTCGAGGTCGAGGACAGACGGTCGTCGTCGTGCTGCGGTTTCGACCGGCCGGATCAGTTCTCGGTGCCATCCCGGTCCGTTCGCGGCGGGCGCGCACCTTTCTCTCGTTTCGTCCTACGTTTCGCGCGCCGTCCCTTCGGAGGGGAATTCTCCACCGCCTCCGGCGCGTCCTCCGGTTCCGCGCGCGCGGTCGATTCCGGCTCGAGTCGCGCGACGCGGATCGGTTCGGGTCGCGCAGCGTCGGGCAGAACGAGCCGCATGTGGGCCGATTCCTCGTCCGCTCCGGAGAGGCGCGGGTTCGGGACGTAGAGGAGCGGCCCTTCCGGCATCGGGAAGAAGTCGTCCGCCATCTCCTCGAGTACGCCCGGCTCGGCGAGTCCCCCGGACGCCAGCCCCCTGCGGCGAACCATCTTGGCGAGGCGCAGGTGCATCTCGCCGATGGGATCGAGCGCCGCGGCACGCGAGTTCTCGCGATTGATGAGGTAGTCCATCACGTAGTCGAAGCCGAAGCCGAGGTACCGGTCCCGCAGCGGATCCGGGATGTCGAAGCGTGACTTCTGGAGGATCTGGTCGAAGACCTGCTTCCAGCGCTCGTTGTCCTGGAAGACCATCATCCCCCGGAAGAGACGGCGGTTCGTGTTGAAGCTGAAGAGCGTCCGGCTCAGCACGGCGTCGAAGAGGGCGTCCGCCTCCGAGTGGTCGTGCTCCAGGACCAGCCGCCGTGCCTTGCCCAGGTACTCCTCCCCCACGTGAACATCCATGCGATGTTCCCAGTAGGTATGGCCGAGCGTCTGCGTGGTGCTGGTGAGGAGGAGGCGTCGGGGGACGTAGATATTGTGGGCGATGGTGTCCGCAGCGAGGTGCGCGAGGTAGCCGAGCGCCACCGCTCCCATCGGCTCGGTGTCCGCGGAATCGTAGATCTCTTCGCCCACGTGCCAGTGGTGACAGTGCCGCCCCACCGGCGCGTACTTCTTGGCGAAGGAGATGTCGGCCGCGACCGAGCCGTACAGGAAGTGGAGCGGGTAGCGCTCCAGCAGGATGCGCGTCGCCGGCGGAAGGAGGTAGAGCGTGCGGAGCACGCCTTCACCCAGGGCGATGTGCGTGCCCGGCCCCCATGCATGCGCGTCTTCCGGCAGCAGGAGGAGCCAGGCGGCTGCGACGAGAAGTGAAACCAGGTGCTTCAAGAATTACCGGTCCGGAGAATCGTTATTCCTCGTCCACCTCGATCACGACGCCGTCATGCGCGGGCTCGTGTCGGGGTCGTGGCTCTGCCGGACGCCGTCGGCGGGGCTCCTGGAGGCGACGCGCTCCGGCCGTGACCCCCCGCACCGTCGATGCGGTGTCCACGAAGACGCCTTCCGCCTCTCCCTGAACGACCTCCATGAGCGCGTTGAAGTCCGCGATGCGCTCCTCCATCCGATCCGACGCCTGCGTGAGACGATCGGACAGCTGCGCGACGGAGCGGTTCACCATCTCCACGTCCGAACGGATGGCCAGCGTGATGAAGTCCACGTTCTCGGCGACCCGTCGCGAGCGGTCCAGCAGCGGGTCCATCTCGAGGCGCTTCATCATTCCGTTCAGCTGCAGGGCGACCTTCCTCAGCTGGAAGAAGAGCACCGTGATGATTCCGAGCAGCACCAGGAGCACGATGCTGACCACGACGCTGGCGACGCCCGCGACGGTTGCGAGGCCGTCGCGTGCCACCAGCATGACGACTGTGTCCTGCGCCGCGGCCTGGAACAACAGGGGCGACGTGTCGTGCATTGCGCTGATCATGAATGAACTCTCCGGCGCCTCGGTCGAAAGGTCCAGAATGAACGGCTGCCGCGCCCGTACTCCGCGAAGCGTGCTATCGTGCCCGGGTACAACCCCGCTGCAGGAGAAACGTCCCGCTCCCCCTGCAGCAAGTCGCGATCCGGCCTGCGCGGGCGCGTCACGCAGATTCTCCTTCCGCGAGGATCCGACCCAGCTCCCGGTGCGTATACGCCGCGTCCTCGTCGCGCAGGTGGGAAAAGTCACTGCGGGCGCAGCGCACCGCCGACTTCTCCAGCACGTGCTCCAGCGTCGCCTCCTCTCCCTGCGGCGCCCGCGCGACAACGTCTCCCGACGGATTCACGACGATGGATCCCCCGGCGAAGGTGTGCCCTGCCTCGTTCCCCGTGCGGTTGGCGACGACGACCCAGACGCCGTGCAGCAGCGCGGTGGAGCGGGCGATCAGGTCCCACCGCGCCGCCGAGCCGAAGAGGGGGTGGAGCTCGGGATCCGGTGACGGTCCGCGTCCGGGCGCGGCGGCCAGCACCACGAGCACGTCCACCTCCCGCAGCGCGAGCAGATACGGGAGCGCCGGGTGCCAGAGATCCTCGCAGACCAGGAGTCCCGCGCGCCAGCCCCGGAGCTCGAACGGGCGCAACGGCCCCCGGCCCCGCCCGAACGTCCTGCCTTCGTCGAAGATGCCGTAGGTGGGAAGGTAGACCTTCCGGTGCCGCGCCAGGATCCGGCGGTCGTCCATCACCACACCCGCGTTGTATACGAGCTCGTCCCGTCCCCGCTCGATCAGTCCGAAGGCCACGGCGGGGGAGTCCGGGGCGAGCGCGAGCGGGAGTGGCCCGTCGAGCGGCAGCGCGAGGGTCTGCGCCTCGTCCCCGGATGCGTATCCGGTGAGGGCGAGCTCGGGAAAGACGACGAGGTCCGCCTCCGCGTGGCGCCGTGCCGCGTGCTCGAGGCGGCGTTGGTTGCTGCCCAGGATATCAACCTGCGGTCCGCAGGCGGGGGCGAGCTGCTCGACGACGAGGCGGAGCGTCGCGCTCGAGATGGGGTTCATCCGATCCGGTTCCGATGGGAGCGGCGGCCGGTGACCGGTGGATTCCGGCGACGGTCGTCACGGGGAGGCCAGGCATGGATCTTAAGCCGGGGCGAGGAATACGCAATCCGTTGCTCGTTCACCTCCGCGCGGAATATCTTCCGCCCGGACGATGGGCACATCCCGGGGGGACGTCCCCTTTCGCGTTCGCCTTCGCCGCACCCGAACAGGAACTGCAATGCCGAGCTTCATCGTCGACGGGGGGCACCGCCTCAGCGGCTCCATCCGTCCGGCAGGAAACAAGAACGCCGCGCTTCCCGCCCTGGCCGCCGCCGTCCTGGCCTCGGAGCCGGTCACCCTCGAGAACGTTCCGCGCATCCGCGACGTGGAGACACTGCTGGAGATCATCGCCTCGCTCGGCGCCGAGGTGGCGTGGGACGACGAGAATACCGTGACGGTGAACGGGAAGGGGGTGGAGGCCGGCCGTCCGGACCCGGTGCTCGCGGAGCGGATCCGCGCCTCCATTCTCCTGGCGGGTCCCCTTCTCGCGCGCTTCGGAAGGGTCTCCCTCCCCCCGCCGGGGGGCGACGTCATCGGGCGCCGGCGCCTCGACACCCACTTTCTCGCCTTCGAGGCGCTCGGGGCCACCGTCGACTTCGACACCGGCTTCGAGATCGTGGCGGACCGACTCACGGGGGCGCGCATGTTCCTGGACGAGCCCTCGGTGACCGCGACGGAGAACGCGGTCATGGCCGCGGTGCTCGCGCAGGGAATCAGCGAGATCCGGAACGCGGCGGCGGAGCCCCACGTCCAGGACCTCTGCGAGCTCCTCAACCGCATGGGGGCGCGCATCGAGGGGATCGGGACCAACACGCTCCAGATCGAGGGGGTCCAGGGGCTGCACGGAGCCCGCTTCCGCATCGGATCCGATCACATCGAGGCGGGGTCGTTCATCGGCCTGGCCGCCATCACCGGGAGCGAGCTCACGATCGAGGACGCGCCGCTCCGGCACCTCGACTCGACGCTGATCTCGTTTCGCCGCATCGGCGTCGACTGCCGCGTGGAGGGGCGGAACCTCGTGGTGCTGGGGGAACGGGAGCTCGTCGTCCGCCAGGACGCCTTCGGGCACATCCCGAAGATCGACGACGGGCCATGGCCGGCCTTTCCCGCGGATCTCACCTCGATCGCGCTCGTCGCCGCGACCCGCTGCAAGGGTACGATCCTCGTGCACGAGAAGATGTTCGAGTCGCGCATGTTCTTCACGGACAAGTTGGTGGGAATGGGCGCGCAGATCATCCTCTGCGACCCTCACCGCGCGGTCGTCGTGGGACCTTCCCCGCTGCGCGGCGCGAATCTTGAGAGCCCCGACATCCGGGCGGGCATGGCGATGCTGCTCGCCGCCCTCGGAGCCGAGGGGACGAGCGTGATCCACAACATCGGCCAGATCGAACGCGGGTACGAGCGCATCGACGGGAGGCTGCGGAATCTCGGAGCCCGCATCGAGCGTAGGGAGGAATCCGGGGAGTGACACTGCCGTCGTGGCGGGTGGCTGCCGGCTCGACCGCGCGCCGCACACCTTCAGCAATCGTATGAGGAGGCAGGAAAAATGAACGACGAGAAACGCACCAGGAAGGACGGATTCAGCGAGGGGCTGCGGCAGGGGCTCGGCGTGCTCGCCGCGTTCCGCGAGGCGGTCGAGGAGACGATCAACGACGCCCGTGACCGCGGCGACCTCAGCCCCGAGCGCGCCCGCGAGATGGCCCGCACGGCGCTCGATCGCGCCCAGGAGGCAGCGGGAGACGCGCGCGAGCGCTTCGACTTCGTGCACCGGCGCGAGTTCGAGACCCTGAAGAGCAGGGTCACGGCGCTGGAAGAGCGCCTTCGGCCGCATCCGGAGGACGAGCCGGTGGACGCCGACCCGATCGGGGGCGACACGATTCCCTGACCGAGGAGCGTGTCCGAGTAATGGGGTGCGGCCGCGCGCGGGGGTCTTGCGCGTTGCATCTTAGGAACGACGAACGTCGCGACCCGAGCTCATGGTCGCCCATGAGAATGTTCGCGGCACCTGAGCGCAAAGCGCGAAGACCAGGCGTAGCAGAGCTACGGCGAGGAGGAGAGACGACCTATGGAATGCGCAACCCCCCCGCGCCCGGACCACCTGCCTTGCGGCAGGCGGTGCCCGTAACGCGGCTCGCCCCATTACTCGGACACGCTCCTAAGCGCGGCAGGGGCGGGAAACGGTTGCGCGCGCATTGACACGAAGTGGGAGGGGCGGTAGTCTCGGTCCATGGTCGGCTGTGCGCCGATCTCCGGGATCGTGCCCATGCTTCCCCTCGCGGGGAGGCCTGCGCGATCCTTTTTTCTTCGGTCGTCCGTAACGGACCCGGGTCCGTCGAGGCCGTGGTGCCGTCCCGGTTTTCGGAGCAGTCGAGGCATGTCGACGCTGTCCGCCCTGTCGTCCTGGTTTCCGCTCCACGAGCCGGTCCAGGTCTTCGCGCTCGTGATGCTGATCATCCTGTTCGCGCCCTTTCTGATCGAGCGGCTGCGGATCCCGGGGATGATCGGGCTGATTCTGGCGGGCGCCGTCGTGGGACCGGACGGCCTCAACCTGCTGGACCGGGATCCGACGATCGTTCTCCTCGGCACGGTCGGGCTGCTCTATCTGATCTTCATGGCGGGCGTCGAGATCGACCTTCACGGCTTCCGCCGGTATCGACGGCGCAGCCTCGTCTTCGGTACGATCAGCTCGTTCCTCCCCCTTCTCGCCGGTACGGGCCTCGCTCTTTCGCTCGGCGCCGCTCCGCTCGGCCTGGATTTTTCGCTCGCGTCCGCCATCCTCCTCGGGAGCGTGCTGGCGTCCCATACGCTCATCGCGTATCCCATCGCGATCCGGCTCGGGATTTCGAAGAGCATCCCCGTGACGACCGCGGTCGGTGCGACCATCGTGACGGACACGACCGCGCTGCTGATCCTGGCGATCATCGCGGGCTCCTCGCAGGGCGAGCTCACCCCCGCGTTCTGGGTGCAGCTCGGGATCTCGCTCCTGGCGTACGTCCTCGTGATCCTCTTCGTGCTTCCCCGGATCGCCCGCTGGTTCTTCCGCCACGAGCGGACCGGAGGAGTGAGCGAGTATGTCTTCCTCCTGACCGCGCTCTTCTCGGGAGCCGTGCTCGCGCAGGCGGCCGGGGTGGAGCCGATTCTGGGCGCCTTCCTCGTGGGTCTGGCGCTGAACCGGTTCATCCCGGAGCAGGGGGTCCTGATGAACCGCATCCACTTCGTCGGGAACGCGCTCTTCATCCCCTTCTTCCTCCTGTCGGTGGGGATGCTCGTGAACTTCGGGGTGCTGGCGGGGAGCGCGACGGCGTGGGTCGTGATGGCGGGGATGACGGCGACGCTGCTCGCGACGAAGTGGTTCGCGGCGTGGCTTTCCGGGCGCCTGTTCGGCTACTCGATGCAGGAATCGTGGCTCATGTTCGGGCTGACGATCCCACAGGCGGCCGCCACGCTCGCGACCACGCTCATCGGCTTCAACCTCGGACTGTTCGGCGAGGAAGTGCTGAACGCGGTCATCGTGATGATTCTGGTGACGTGCGTCGCCGGGCCCTGGGTCGTGGAGAAGTACGGCCGCAGGGTGGCGCTCCGGGAGGAGCAGCGTCCCTACGAGCCGAGCGAAGCGCCGGAGCGGATTCTCGTTCCGATGGCGAACCCCGCCACAGCGGACGCGCTGATGGACCTCGCGCTGCTGATCCGGGGCGCGGATTCCGACGAGGCGATCTACCCTCTGACCGTGGTTCCGGGCGAGGACGAGCGGGCCGCGGAGCACGTCGCGCTCGCGGAGAAGATGCTGAGTCACGCCTTCGAGTACGGAACCGGCGCGGACGTTCCGGTCGTGCCGCTCACGCGCGTGGATCACAACTTCGCGTCCGGAATCGCGCGCGCCATCGCGGAGCAGCGCGCGTCGACGATCGTCATCGGCTGGGACGGTCGGAGGCCTCCGGGGCGAAGGGTGTTCGGCTCCGTGCTCGACCAGCTCCTGGAGCAGACCCGCCAGAGCGTGCTCGTCGCCCGGCTGGCCGACCCGCTGAACACGAGCGACCGGGTCATCGTCGTGATCCCGGCGGGTTCCGACCACGTCCGAGGCTTCGGCGACGCGACGATCAAGGTGAAGACGATGGCGAACCGACTGGGCGCGGACATCCTCGCCCTCGTCGTGGGCGAGGAGACGGAGCCGTACGAGAAGCTCCTTTCCCGGACCCGACCGGAGGCGCCGGTCACCGCGCGGAGGGTGGACGACTGGGACCGCCTGCTCCCCGCGCTCCGCGAGGAGCTCGTCCCGAACGACGTCCTGGTCATCATGGCGGCCCGAGCGGGAACGCTGGCGTGGAACGCGAGGATGGACCGCGTTCCCGGACGTCTCGCGGCGCTCGGCTCGAACAGCTTCATCATGCTGTATCCGTCCGAGGCGGATACTGCGGCGACGGATGCCGTGGACGCCGTGATCCTGCCGCAGGCGCTCCGACGCGACCGCGTGCTCTTCGATCTGGAGGCCACGACGCACCTTCGCGCGATCGAGCAGATGATCCGCCGCACGCTCGACTTCGACGAGCCGCGGATCCAGCGGGCCGTGGAGCGATTCCGCGATGCCCCGGAGAAGATCGTGGAGATCCTGCGTGGCGTGGTGGTGCTCCACGAGCGGACGTCGGACGTCCGCGAGCCGGTCCTCGTGCTCGCGATCAGCGAGGCCGGAGTCGCCTGGAGCGACGGCGAAGCTCCGGCACACCTGCTCTTCCTTCTCGTGACGCCGCCGGACCAGCCCGCCGAGCACCTGCGCCACCTTGCACAGATCGTGCGCTTCGTCGGCGATCCGGAACGCGCCGAGCTACTCGCACGGAGCCGCAGCATGGAGGAGCTTCGACACCCGGCGGCCGTCGAGCCGGCGACCGCCGAACCCGCTCTCTGACATGTCGTCGCGGACTCGGCACGACGCCGCGAGAGTTCGGTCGACCGAGCGCGGAAGGCGCGCCGATCGAAGCACCGTGCGGGGCGGCCGCCCTTGAAGACTTCCGTCTTTGGGATTATTATTTCCTTCCGGTAGTGGTCGCCTTCGGTGACCTTTCTGTAAGTGGGGGAGCGGGCGGCCCCCGCTTTTTTATTCCGGTAGGTTCCGGAAACCGGCAGGCACAGGGGGTTGGAGATGGGAAGGCGCGCCTCCGGGGCGGAGCAGGAAATCCAGCGGGAAATGGAGTCCCGGATCGAGGCCCAGGGTTTCGAGCTCGTGGACCTGGAGTGGGCAGGGGCGCGGTCCCGGCCCATCATGCGGGTGCGCATCGACCTGCCGGACGCCGGTCCGGGCCGGGGCGTGACCGTGGACGACTGTGCGCAGGTGAGCCGCGCGGTGGAAGGGTGGCTCGACGAGCTGCCGGACTTCCCGGAGCGGTACGTCCTGGAGGTTTCGTCGCCTGGTGTCGAGCGGCCGCTCACGCGGCGTCGTGACTGGGCGAGATTCGCCGGTCAGAAGGTCGTGGTCCGCGGGCACGGTGTGCTCGTCGGCCGTTCGACGCGCCTGGAGGGCGAGCTTCTGGGCGTCGAGGGAGACGGGGAGGGCGAGGACGGGTATCGGGTGCGACTGCGTCTCGCGAACGGGGACGAGGTCGAGGTGGAACGGGAAAAAATTGCGGGAGGAAATATCCTTTTCGAGTGGGAGTGAGCCGCTCGG
>JBBDIW010000111.1:39010-45824 GCA_040880165.1 Gemmatimonadota bacterium
ACGGGAAAAAATTGCGGGAGGAAATATCCTTTTCGAGTGGGAGTGAGCCGCTCGGAGCCTCCTGCCGGTAACGCGAACCTGACGAGAAGGTAAAGATGACCAACGCCGGCCAGATTGTCGCGGCCTTCAGGGACATGGCTGCAACCAAGAGCCTGTCTCCGGACGAGCTCAACGACCTGATCCAGGACGGGATCATGGCCGGTTTGGCGAAGATCTACGGGATGAACGTCCGGGCGGAGATCGAGATCAACGAGGCTTCCGGCGGCATCGACATCATCGTGCTCAAGCGGGTCGTGGAGGAAGTCGAAGACCCGTCTTCGGAAATCTCGCTGGAAAAGGCTCGCTGGGACGATCCCACCTTCGAGGTCGGGGATGTCATGGAGATCCCGGTCGATTTCGCCGAGTTCGGCCGCAACGCCGTCATGGCGACGAAGCAGCGCATCGTCCAGCGCGTGAGGGAAGGGGAGCGCCAGAGGGTCCGCGAGGAGTTCCAGGATCGCGTGGGCGAGCTGCTCTCCGGTGAAGTGCAGCAGATCGAGCGCGGCAAGATCATCGTCATGCTGAATCGTGCCCGGGACGCCGAGGCGATCATCCCGTGGAAGGAGCAGAACCCGCGGGAGCGCTTCCGTCAGGGCGACACGATCCGTGCGGTCCTCAAGAAGGTCGAGGAAAGCCCCAAGGGCCCTCGGCTCATTCTGTCACGGGCGGATCCGCTCTTCGTCGAGTCGCTGTTCAAGCTCGAGGTTCCCGAGATCTACCAGGGGATCGTAGAGATCAAGGAGCGGGCACGGGAGGTCGGAGGCCGGACGAAGATCGCGGTCCACAGCCGGGACGAGTCGATCGATCCCGTGGGCGCCTGCGTCGGGCTCAAGGGATCTCGCGTGCAGGCGGTGGTGTCGGAACTCGGCGGCGAGCGGATCGACATCGTGCCGTGGCATCCGGACACGGAGGTCTTCGCCCGCAGGGCCCTCGCGCCGGCGCGTGTTTCCAAGGTCATCAGCAATCCGGAGCGCCAGGTCATCACGGCGATCGTGGACGAGGACCAGCTCTCCCTGGCGATCGGCCGCAACGGACAGAACGTGCGACTCGCTTCGCAGCTGATTGGCTGGCAGATCGACCTGTACGGCTCGCGCGAGTGGCTCGAGAAGGGAGCGGATCTTGCCCTCTTCGGCAGGAACGAGGAGGAGAATTTCGAGCTGTCGGACTTTTCGCTGGCCGAGCTGGACCTGCCGGCGGAGACTCTGGCGGCCCTGGAAGGCGCCGGATATAGTACTTTTCTCGAGATCATCGACCTGGATCGCGACGAGTTCCTCAAGATTCCGGAGCTCGACGAGCCGCACGTGGACCGGATCCTTGAGCTCATCGACGAGCTCACGGTGATCGAGGGAGACGCCGCGGCCGAGGAGCCGGACGAGCCCGAGGACGAACAGGCCGCGACCGACAGCGCGATCATGAAGGCGCTGATGGCGGACGCCGCGTCGGGGGACGACTCCGCGGGTCGGGCCGCTGCCGCGATCGCGGGGGAGGACGACGCCCCTGCCGCGGCGGGCGAGGGCGACAAAGCCCCGGTGCCCGAAGCGGATGCCGCAGCCGGAGCGACCGAGGTCGCCGATGAAGGCGAAGAGAAAGAGCGGGAGGGCTGACGCCCTCTCCTTTCTCGGCCTCGCCCGTCGTGCGGGGGCGGTCGTGAAGGGAACCGACGCGACGCGGCGTGCGCTGCGGAACGGAGAGGTGGCTCTCGTGCTGACGGCGGAGGACGCGTCTCCGGCCCAGCTGGAGAAGGTCCTGGGGCTGCTTCGGCACGGAACCGTGCCGTACCGGACCGCGGGAAGCCGGGCGGAACTGGGAGCCGCGGTGGGAAGCGCGCCGCTCTCGACGCTGGCCGTCACGAAGGCGTCGTTCGCCGATCAGATCGTGCAGCGGCTCGGGTCCGCGACGGCGCCGGCCCGGGGCCCGGGCTCGCAACGGGCGAAGAGGTCCGCGGCGGAAAGGAAGGACGAGAAGGGGAATTGAAGGCAAACACTCCGAGTTGTACGGGAGGTAACCCAGAAGTATGCGGGTTTCTGAGCTAGCGAAGGATCTGAAGGTTTCACCCGAGGCGCTGATCAACCTGCTCCGGGGAATGGGTATTCCTGTGTCCGATCGCCAGGCGGCGGTCAAGGACGCCGACGTGGCTCGTGTGCTCGCGCGCATCGAGCGCGAGCGCCGCGCCGGAAAGAAGGATGCCGGTGACGCCGTGATGGCGGCCATCGAAGACGCCCAGGGGACCACCCGTCGACGCCGCCGGCGTCGTCCCGACGACGAGGCGCCCGCTCCTGCGGAGGAACCCGCGAAGGAGGAGGCCCCGTCCGCGGAGGTCGAGAAGGCCGCGCCGGAGGCCCGCGAAGACGAAGCAGAGCCCGCCGCGCCGACCGCAGGGAAGCCCGCCGCGGCCGCGCCGGCCCCCGAACCCGAGCCCGAGGCGGAGGCGGAGGCGGAGGAACAGGCCGTGAAACCGGCTCCGTCCGCCGCGAAGAAGGAGCGTGCCGAGGCGGACGTCGCGGAGGAAGCGGCGCCCGCGGCCGAGACGCCCGTGGCGGAAGTCGCCGAGGAGGAAGCGAAGCCCGCACCCGCCAAGACGGCGCAGGCCGAGACCGAGGCACCGGCCGAGGGCGCCACCGCGCCCCCGACGTCCGCGAGAGCCGGCCAGAAGGAGACGCCGACGCGCGTGCTCCGCAAGCCGAAGCCGACGCCGGCCGCGAGCGCCGGGCCCGGGGGACAGGTGCGCATCCAGGCGGAGGGGTATACCCCCGAAGGCCGGCGCCAGGCCAAGGACAAGAAGAAGGGAAAGAAGCGCCAGCGGGTGGACCAGAGCGCCGTGCAGGACAACATCCAGCGCGTGATGGCCGAGATCAAGGGCGGGGGAAAGAAGCGCAAGCGGGGACGCGGACCCGCGCCCAGCCGTGAAGAGAAGGAAGCCGCTGAGGAGCAGCTGCGCCAGGACCGGGAGGAGGAGAGCAAGGTCGTTCGCGTGAACGAGTTCCTCACGGTCGCGGAGCTCGCAGAACTGATGGACGTTTCCTCCACGGAGATCATCGGGTCCGCCTTCAAGAACCTGGGCCTGATGGTCACGATCAATCAGCGCCTGGACTTCGACCAGATCGAGCTGCTCCTGGACGAGTTCGGCTTCACCGCCGTGCGCGAAGAGGAGTACGGCACGGCGGAAGAGGACGTCGTCGAGGAGGAGGACCGGCCGGAGGATCTCAGGCCGCGTCCGCCCGTGGTCACGGTCATGGGCCACGTCGACCACGGAAAGACGCTGCTTCTGGACTCGATCCGGAAGACGAACGTGGTGGCCGGAGAGTCCGGCGGGATCACGCAGCACATCGGTGCGTACCACGTCGAGCTCGAGGACGACCGGACGATCACCTTCCTGGATACCCCGGGTCACGCCGCCTTCACGGCGATGCGGGCCCGAGGCGCGGACGTCACGGACATCGTCGTGCTCATCGTGGCCGTGGACGACTCCGTGATGCCGCAGACGATCGAGGCGATCAGCCACGCCAAGAACGCGGGCGTGCCGCTGATCGTGGCGGTGAACAAGATCGACCTTCCGGCCGCGAACCCGACCAAGGTCAAGCA
The DNA here is from genome assembly GCA_040880165.1 of Gemmatimonadota bacterium. Lineage (GTDB taxonomy): Bacteria > Gemmatimonadota > Gemmatimonadetes > Longimicrobiales > Gaopeijiaceae > JBBDIW01. The sequence goes on from JBBDIW010000111.1 coordinate 42,632, forward strand.
GGAGCTCCTGCAGCACGAGGTCACGCTCGAGGAGTTCGGGGGCGACGTGCTGTCCGCGGAGATCAGCGCGAAGACCGGACAGGGCATCGACGACCTGCTCGAGAAGATCCTCCTCCAGGCGGAGCTCCTCGAGCTGTCGGCGAACCCGGAGCGCGCGGCGCAGGGGACCGTCATCGAGTCGAAGCTCGACGTCGGGAAGGGCCCGGTCATCTCGGTGCTCGTGCAGAAGGGTACCCTCCGGGTCGGAGACAGCTTCGTCTGCGGCCGCTACGACGGTCGCGTGCGGGCCATGCTCGATGAGCGAGGCAAGTCGGTCAGCGCCGCGGGACCCGGCATCCCGGTCCAGATCCTGGGCTCCCCGGGCGTACCGCAGGCCGGAGACCTGCTCATCGCCATGGAGGCGGAGCGGGCGGCGGAGATCTCGAACACGCGGCAGCGGCTCGACCGGGAGAAGCAGCTCCGGGTCAAGGAGCGGGGCATCAAGCTCGGCGACTTCTCGCAACTGCTTTCCGCGGGCGTGGCGGACACGCTCAACCTCATCATCAAGGGAGACGTGGACGGTTCGGTCCAGGCCGTGTCGGACTCCCTGGAGCAGCTCAGCACGGAAGAAGTGCGGGTCGAGGTCATCCACCGGAGCGTCGGAGCGATCAACGAGTCCGACGTGCTCCTGGCGCAGACGGCGGGCGCCGTCATCATCGGCTTCCGGGTGCGCCCGGATACCAACGCCCGCAACCTCGCGGAGCGCGAAGGGGTGGACATCCACCTCTACGACGTCATCTACGAGGCGGTGGACCAGATCCGCTCGGCGCTGGAAGGTATGCTCGCGCCCGAGGAGCGCGAAACGATCCTGGGAACGGCGGAGGTCCGCGAGACCTTCAAGATCACGCGCACGGGAACGGTGGCCGGCTGCCACGTCACGCAGGGCGTGATCGACCGGAAGTCGAAGGTCCGCCTCGTGCGGGACAACGTCGTGGTCTACACGGGGGAGCTCGCGTCGCTCAAGCGCTTCAAGGACGACGTGAAGGAAGTGCGCGAGGGCTTCGAATGCGGAATCGGCATCGCGAACTTCAACGACATCAAGGTGGGCGACGTCATCGAGTGCTTCAAGGTCGAGGAGTTCGCCCGCACGCTCGCGGCGTCGGCGCAGGGGCGCACCGCCCGGAGCGGGACCCCCGGCTGATGAAGGGCGGTTCCGCTCCGGGGGGACCTCGGACGGGACCAATGCCGCGACTGTGATCATGGACACGCTTCGGCCGGAGTCGGGCTCGTGGTGGTGACCGTCATCACGTGGGAGCTTTCCATTCCCGGCGCGGCTTCGCTGAAGGAGAAGCGCACGGTGGTGAAGTCGCTCAAGGATCGGCTCGGCAACCGGTTCAACGTCTCGGTGGCCGAGACGTCGCTTCATGACGTATGGAATCGTGCGGAGATCACGGTGGCCCTGGTGGCCACGGACCGGCGCTTCGCCGATTCGCAGGCCGAGAAGATCGATCGCTTCGTGGAGGAATCGGGACGGGCGGTCATCGTCGGTACAACCCGGGAGATGCATTGATCGGCCGCACCCGGAGCGGCTCCACGAGGCGTCCGGATTCTTCGGACGCCTTTTTTCATGAGCCGGACGCATCTCCTGCGGACGGTGCAACGAGGCAGGGACGATGGCGGGGAAACGACTGGCGCGCCTGAACGAGCAGATGAAGAGGGAGATTTCCGGGATCCTCCATGCCAAGGTGCGCGATCCGAGGATCGGCTCCCCCCGGATCACCGCGGTGGAGGTGACCCAGGACCTCTGGGTAGCCAAGGTCTTCATCTACAGCTCGGGGGATGCGGAGGACCGCACCCGGACGCTCGAGGGGCTCGAAGCCGCGGCCCCCTTCATCCGGAAGGCGCTGGGGGACGTGCTCCGGATCCGGCGGATTCCCGAACTGCGCTTTGTCGAGGACCGGACGCTGGATCACGCGATGCGCATCGAGCGCATTCTCCAGGAAGTGCTTCCGCCCGAGGGGCAGGACGAGGGGGATGTGGAGGAGGGTGCCGCCGCCGGGGACGGAACCGTGAGCGACGATCCCGACGCCGACGCCGGGACGGACGCGGGGGAACGCGGGCCGTGAGCGCGGAGCCCGGGCCGATGGGCCTTCTTCCGGTGGACAAGCCGGTCGGCCCCACCTCGCACGACATCGTGAACCGCGCCCGCCGCGCCCTCGGCATCCGGCGGATCGGCCACACCGGCACGCTCGACCCGTTCGCTTCCGGTCTGCTTCTCCTCTGCGTGGGCGCGGCCACGCGCCTCGCCGAGTATCTCGACATCCTGGACAAGGAGTACGAAGCCACGGCCGTACTGGGGCGGGGGACCACGACGGACGACCGGCTCGGAGAGACCGTTTTCGCAAGCGAGGCGTGGAAGGCGCTCGATCCGGAGGCGATCGCGACGGCGCTGGGCGACTTCCGCGGAACGACGCTCCAGGTCCCCCCCGCGTATTCCGCGAAGAAGGTCGGGGGCGAGGCGATGTATCACAAGGCGCGCCGGGGCGAGGTCGTCGAACTGCCCCCCGTGGAGGTCCGGGTCGCGTCCGTGGAGCTGCTCGAGGTGACCCTCCCCGAGGTGCGTTTCCGGCTCCGCTGTTCCACGGGAACCTACGTCCGCGCGATCGCGAGGGACCTGGGGACGGCGCTTGGAGTGGGCGCCCACCTCTCCGAGCTGCGGCGCACCGGCATCGGCCGCTTCCGGGTGAGCGACGCCGTTCCGGCCGAGGCGCTCGCGGACCCGGCGCGGGTCGCCGCGGGGTGGATACCGCCTCTCGACGCGTTGGCGCACCTCCCCTTCGTGGAGGTCGACGAGGCCGGCGTCCTCGCCCTCGTGCAGGGGCGCGCCCTCCCGCACCCGGACGCGGGCGCTGCCGGTCCCGTCGCCGTTGTCCACGACGGCGCGCTCGTCGCGATCGGCTCCATTCGGGACGATCGCCTGAAGCCCCGCAAGGTCTTCGCGCGTGCCTGAGTCGGAGAGCGCCTTCGGCGCGGGGTTCGAGCCGGGAATCCCGGACGACGGGCGCGGCACCGTGCTGACCGTCGGGACCTTCGACGGGGTCCACCGGGGGCACCTCGAGGTGCTCCGCGAGATCAACCGTCGCGCGACCGCTTCGGGACGAAGGAGCGTGCTCGTCACCTTCCATCCGCACCCCCTGCGCATCGTCCGACCGGA
>JBBDIW010000111.1:45924-63533 GCA_040880165.1 Gemmatimonadota bacterium
CACTCCCTGGGCTTCCCGACCGCCAACCTCGGCATCGCGGACGGCGACAAGCTCGTTCCCCCACCGGGCATCTACGCGGTGCGCGGACTCCTGCGCTCGGGAAGCTACGCCGGCGCGCTCCACATCGGGCCCCGTCCCACCTTCCAGGGTTCTCCCCCGAGCATCGAGCTCCACCTCATGGACTTCCAGCAGGAGATCTACGGGGAGGAGGTGCGGGTGGATTTTTTCCGATTCCTGCGGGAGGTCCGGCCCTTCGGCTCCGTGGCGGCGCTGGTGGAGCAGATGCGCGAGGACGTGGAGGAGGCGCGTTCGGTGATGCGGGGAAGCTGAAAGCCGGCTGAGACTACCGCCCTACCACACCCCGTACGGTCGTGCTACCTTGAAGTGCTCGATGGGCGACGCGTGCGCCCCGACCATCACGTGAAGGGCCTGCGTTTCAGATCGATCGCACGGCTTCCCTTGCAGCTTCGGACTCTTGCGGAGGCGGAAGAGATGCATGCAGTGAAGGATGAGATCATCCGGAAGTACCAGCTCCACGAAAGCGATCGCGGCAGCACCGCGGTCCAGATCGCCCTCCTGACCACCCGCATCAACGAGCTTCGCGCTCACTTCGATGCCCACAGGAAGGACCATCACAGCCGCCGGGGCCTCCTGCGCATGGTAGGGCGCCGCCGCCGGCTTCTCGAATACCTGAAGAAAACGGACCTCGACCGGTATCGCGATCTCATCGCGGATCTCGGGCTCCGCCACTAGGACCGGGCTGTCCGCAATCCCGCGGGCATCCTTTGACGAATCACGAAGAATAGAATTCTGCGGCGAAACGGAAGACAAATGATGAAACGGATTGAAAAGCAGTTTGCAGGACGCCCCTTCTCGATCGAGACCGGGCGGATGGCGAAGCTCGCACAGGGCTCCTGCCTCGTGCAGTTCGGCGACACGGTGGTGCTCTGCGCGGTGACCGTGCAGAACAAGCCGACGCACCTCCCCTTCTTCCCGCTGACGGTCGAGTACCGGGAGAAGTCCTACGCCGCCGGAAAGATTCCCGGCGGTTTCTTCAAGCGCGAGGGCCGTCCCGGCGAGAAGGAGATCCTCTCCGCCCGCCAGATCGACCGGCCGCTCCGGCCCCTCTTTCCCGAAGGCTTCCGGAACGAGACGCAGGTCGTGTGCAACATCCTGAGCGCGGACCAGGAGAACGACGCGGACGTCATCGCGCTGACCGCCGCTTCCGTCGCCCTCAACATCTCGAAGGTCCCGTTCCGGACGCCGGTCGCCGCGGTGCGCATCGGGCGCATCCAGGGCACCTGGGTGCTGAACCCGACCTTCCAGCAGCTGGAGTACTCGGACCTCGACGTCATCGTCGCCGGCTCCGAGGACGCGATCATGATGGTGGAGGGCGGCGCGCTGGAGGTTCCCGAGGAGGAGATCCTCGAGGGGCTCCAGGTCGCGCACAACGGCATCAAGGAGTTGATCGGCTTCCAGAACGAGATCATCGAGGGATTGCAGCCCGAGGTCATGGAGTGGACGTCCACTTCGCCGGACGCCGGCTTCCGGAGCCGGATCGTGGGGATGGCGACCGACCGCGTCGCCAGGGCCCTGAACATCAAGGACAAGCACGAGCGGAGCAGCGCGCTCTCGACCGTGAAGGACGAAGTCCGGCAGGCGCTCTCGGACGACGACGAGGACTTCACCGAGTGGGAAGGCGACGTCGGCGACATCCTCCGCGGCATCGAGAAGGACGTCATGCGCGCCCAGGTGCTGAAGACGGGCAAGCGCGCGGACGGTCGCGGGCTGGACGACGTCCGCGACATCACCTGCGAGATCGGCGTGCTTCCCAGGACGCACGGCTCGGCGCTCTTCACGCGCGGCCAGACGCAGGCGCTCGTCGCCGCGACGCTGGGAACCTCCCGCGACGAGCAGCGGATCGATTCCATCGACGTGGCGGAGGAGATCACCAAGTCGTTCATGCTCCACTACAACTTCCCGCCGTTCTGCGTCGGCGAGGCGCGCCCCATGCGCGGCACGTCGCGCCGGGAGATCGGACACGGCGCACTGGCGGAGCGGGCCATCCAGCCGCTCCTGCCGGCGTACGACGACTTCCCCTACACGATCCGCGTCGTCTCGGACATCCTCGAGTCGAACGGGTCGTCGTCGATGGCCTCCGTCTGCGGAACGTCGCTCGCGCTGATGGCGGCGGGTGTTCCGATGCGGGCCGCCTGTGCCGGCGTCGCGATGGGGCTGATCAAGGAGGGCGATGACATCGCCGTCCTGACCGACATCCTGGGGCTGGAGGACGCGCTCGGCGACATGGACTTCAAGATCGCCGGAACGAGGACGGGCGTGACTTCGATCCAGATGGACATCAAGGTCGAAGGCCTCACCGTGGACCTCATGAAGGAGGCGCTCCAGCGCGCGAACCGGGCCCGCCTCCATATCCTGGACGTCATGGACGCCACCCTGTCGGAGGCCGCCGAGGACCTGTCGCAGTACGCGCCCCGGATCATCTCGATCCAGATCAACCCGGAGAAGATCGGGGAGATCATCGGGCCGAAGGGCAAGACGATCCGCGCGATCCAGGACGACACCGGGGCCAAGCTCGACATCGACGACTCGGGAGTCGTCAAGATTGCCGCCGTCTCGGGCGAGGCCGGACAGCGGGCCCGCGAGATGATCGAGGCGATCCTGCAGGAGCCCGAGGTGGGCCGCATCTACGAGGGGCCGGTGAAGAACACCACCACCTTCGGGGCCTTCATCGAAATCCTTCCCGGAACCGAGGGGCTCTGCCACATCTCCGAGCTCGCCGAAGGGCGGGTCGAGAACACCGAGGACGTTCTGAAGAAGGGCGACATCACCCGGGTGAAGCTGCTCGCCATCGACGAGAGAGGGCGTCTGCGTCTCTCCCGGCGGGCCGCGCTCGAAGAGGAGGCAGGCAAGACCGTCGAGGCGGGTCAGGAAGCGTAAGCTTCCTGCCGACGCGCCCGGACGACGCCGGATCGGTCCGGGAGCGTGGATGGCAGAACGGGAGAAGGGGCACGGGCGACAATCCGTGCCCCTTCTCTGCTCCCGGAATCGGAAGGTCGGGCGTCAAAGGATGAACGTACGCGAATACTCAGGCACGGTCCCAGGTGAAAAGCGAAATCAATGACGGGTAGCCGCATGGCCGAAACCCGGTTGCCGAATGGCATCCGGGTCCTCACCGAGACGATCCCCGGCGTGCGCTCGGCCGCCGTCGGCGTCTGGGTGAAGCAGGGTTCGGCGCACGAGTCTCCCGAGGAGATGGGCGCGAGCCATCTTCTGGAGCACATGGTCTTCAAGGGAACGCGGACCCGCACCCCACGCGAGATTGCGCTCGCCCTGGAGAGCCTCGGGGGCTCGCTCGACGCCTACACCAGTCGCGAGCATACGAGCTACCAGGCGCGCGTGCTGGACGAGCACCTGCCGGAGGCGCTCGAGATCCTCTCGGACATCGTGCTCAACCCCATTCTGCGGGACACGGACCTGGAGCTCGAGCGGGAGGTCGTGCTCGAGGAGATCTCGACGGTGGACGACACGCCGGACGACCTCGTCTTCGAGCGGCACTCGCAGGCGCTCTGGGGAGACCACCCGTACGGTTTCTCCATCCTCGGGACCCGCGACACGGTCGGCGGCATGAAGGCGGAGACCCTGCGGGACATCCACGCGCGGCGTTATCGCGGCGGACGGCTCATCATCGCCGCCGCGGGGCGGCTCGAGCACGCGGACGTCGTGGACCGGGTGCAGCGCCTCTTCGGGGAGCTCCCGGAGACCGACCCGGAGGAGGCGCGGAAGGCGCCCGTTCCCAGCGAGAATGGTGACGTGAAGGTCGTGCGGGACAGCATGCAGAGCCACATCGTCTTCGGGACGGCGACGCCGCCGCGCACCGACGCCCGCCGCTACCCGCTCATCCTGCTCTCCGCGGCGTTCGGCGGCGGCATGAGCTCGCGGCTCTTCCAGAAGGTCCGGGAAGAGCTGGCGCTTGCGTATACCGTGTATTCCTTCCAATCCTTCTACGCGCTCGCCGGGGTTTCCGGCGTCTACGTGGGAACCCGGCCCGACTGGAGCGACCGCGCGGTCGACGTCATCCGGGAGGAGTTCGCGCGGATGGCGCGCGGGGGGTTGACCGCGGAAGAGCTGGAGCAGATCAAGAGCCAGGTGAAGGGGCAGGTGATGCTCTCCCTGGAATCGACGGGCGCACGGCTGTACCGGCTCGCCGGATTCGCGCTCTACGACCAGCCCTTCCTCACGCTGGACGAGTTGCTCGCCGTCATCGACGGCGTCACATGGGAGGAGGCGGCCGAGGCGGCCGAGAACTTCTTCGACCCGGAGCGGCAGGTGCTGCTCCGGCTGGGCCCGGACGGATCGTGATGCGGTCCGGACATACTGAACCTTCAACCCACTGAATCCATGCTCATCGGAGTTCCGAAGGAAATCAAGGCGAACGAATATCGCGTGGCCCTCGTCCCCGCAGGGGCGGAAGCGCTCGCCCGCGCCGGTCATGAGGTGATGATCGAGAAGGGCGCCGGAGAGGGGAGCGGATTCTCCGACGAGCTGTACGCGTCCGCCGGTGCGGAGATCGTCGCGACGGCCGCCGAGGTCTGGGAGCGCGCGGAGATGATCGTCAAGGTGAAGGAGCCCATCGCGCCGGAGTGGCCCCACATCCGGAAGGACCAGCTCCTCTTCACCTATTTCCACTTCGCCGCCTCGGAGCCGCTCACGAAGGCGCTGCTCGATTCCGGATCCGTCGCCATCGCCTACGAGACGGTGCAGCTCCCGAACGGCGAACTCCCCCTCCTCACGCCGATGAGCGAGGTCGCGGGGCGACTGTCGATCCTCGAGGGCGCCAAGTACCTGGAGCGCTTCTACGGGGGGCGGGGCATGCTTCTGGGCGGGGTCCCGGGAGTCCTTCCGGCGAAGGTGGTGATCATCGGCGGGGGCGTGGTGGGGACGCACGCGGCGAAGATGGCCGCCGGCTTCGGGGCAGACGTCACGATGCTCGATGTCTCGCTGAACCGCCTGCGCTACCTCGCGGACGTGATGCCCGCCAACGTGCGGCTCCTCTACTCGAACCGGTACAACATCCGCGAGCAGATCGAGACCGCGGATCTCGTTGTCGGCGCCGTGCTCATCCCGGGGAAGAAGGCGCCCGCGCTCGTCCTGCGCGAAGACCTGAAGCACATGCAGGACGGAGCGGTCATCGTCGACGTCGCGGTCGACCAGGGCGGCTGCGTCGAGACGATCCACGCGACCACCCACGAGGACCCGATCTACGAGGTGGACGGCGTGATTCATTACGGCGTCGCGAACATGCCCGGCGCCGTGTCGCGCACGAGTACGCTGGCGCTCACGAACGCCACGCTCCCGTACGCGATCAAGCTCGCGAACATGGGGTGGAAGGCCGCCTGCCGGGAAGATCCGGCGCTCGCGCTCGGCGCCAACGTCGTGAACGGCGCCGTGACGTACGAGGGCGTCGCCGAGGCCTTCGACATGGAGTACGTGCCCCTGGAGAAGTTCCTCGCGAAGAACGCGGGCACGGGGGCCGCTGCCTGACGTGACGGAGCTGCAGGTGCGCTTCAGGCGACTGGAGGGGAACTCCGACATTCCGCTTCCGGGGCGCGCGACGCCGCACGCCGCCGGCTACGACGTGCGCTCGTCCGAAGACGATTTCGACCTGCAGCCGGGGGAGATCCGGGCGGTGGGGACGGGTCTCCTGATGGAGCTTCCGACGGGCATCGAATGCCAGGTCCGACCTCGGTCGGGTCTGGCCGCCCGTCACGGGATCACGATTCCCAACAGCCCGGGCACGATCGATCCGGATTATCGCGGGGAGGTCAGGGTCCTGCTCCGGAACGGGGGGTCCGAGCCGGTGACGATCCGGCGCGCAGACCGGATCGCGCAACTCGTCTTCGCGCGCTTCGAGACGCCTTCGGTGGCGGAGGTGGATCACCTGTCGGAGAGCACCCGGGGGGATGGCGGCTTCGGAAGTACCGGAGTCGGCTGAAGTGCGGCTCCGGCGAAAGCATTTCGGGGACCGTTTCGTGAACGGGGCCCGGTAAACATTTGTCTTGCCCTTGCTCCGGACAGGGCTTATCATCGTTCTCTTCCGCCCTCAGGGGAGGAAGAGGTTTCCGAACCTAACCGACATTCTCTCACCGCCGCGTACGGGTCTTGGCTAAATCCCTCTCTTCCGTTTCCCGCTGGTTGAACTCCGGATCACTCATCCCCGTGAACGATATTGCGGTGGATCTCGGGACGGCCAACACCCTCGTCTACGTGAAGGGCGAAGGCATCGTGCTCAACGAGCCTTCGGTCGTCGCCGTGGAAAAGGGCTCCCGGAAAATCCTCGGCATCGGGCTCGAGGCGAAGCGCATGCTCGGCCGGACGCCCGAGAACATCGAGGCCGTGCGCCCCCTGAAGGACGGCGTCATCGCGGACGTGGACGTCACGGAAATGATGCTGCGCCACTTCCTCAAGCACGTCACGGCGAAGCGCATCTTCCGGATCAAGCCGCGGGTCGTGGTCGGGGTGCCCTCGGGCATCACGGAACTCGAGCGCCGAGCGGTGCGCTCCTCGGCGATGGCCGCCGGAGCGAAGGGCGTCTACATGGTGGCGGAGCCGATGGCCGCCGCGGTTGGCGTGGGGCTGCCGGTCGAGACGCCGACGGGAAACATGGTGATCGACATCGGGGGCGGCACGACCGAGATCGCGGTCATCGCGCTTTCCGGAATCGTCTCCAACACCTCGATCCGGGTGGGGGGCGACGAGCTCGACACTTCGATCGTGACCTTCCTCAGGAAGAACTACAACCTCCTGATCGGGGAACCGACGGCGGAAGCGGTGAAGATCCAGATAGGGTCCGCCTTCGATTTCGGCGAGGAGCGCGACATGGCCGTGAAGGGGCGGGATCTGGTGAGCGGGATTCCGAAGACGGTGACGGTCCACTCCCAGGAGATTCGGGAGTGCATCCAGGAGCCCATACAGGCGATCGTGGAAGCCGTCCGGCGCGCGCTCGAGATCACGCCGCCGGAGCTCTCTTCCGACATTGTCGACCGGGGCATCGTGATGACGGGAGGAGGCGCGCTGATTCGCGGGCTGGACCGCCTCCTCCAGCACGAGACCAACCTGCCGATTCACGTCGACGAGGAACCGCTGACGTGCGTGGTGCGCGGGGCGGGCCGGATTCTGGACGACATGCACAAGTATCGGAACGTGCTCCAGACCTGAGTCCGGCAGCGGGCGCGGCGGGGCCCGACTTCTCCCTTCGCCGACGGCGCGACGGGGCAATCTGTTCGCTCCCGCTTTCTCTCGCCGTCGGGTTCGACGTACCATAGTGTGACAGGTTCGAAGTCTCGTGGCGCCCGATACACACGGATATGCCTCCATACACACCGGAAAACGACGAAGGCGTGGGACGCCGGCAGCTTGCGGCCGCCGCGCTCTTCCTCGGGCTCGCGTTCACGTCGCTCTTCATGCCGCCGGATGCCCAGCGGCAAGTGGGCGCGACGCTGCGCGCGAGCGTGCTGCAGCCGTTCATCCTGGTCCAGGAAGGGCTGTCGCAGAACCGGCTCAGGAGCCACGAGGCCGACGCCATGCGGATGCGCTATGACTCCGTGGTCGGCGTGCTTTCGAGCCAGTCGTCGCTCGTGGAGGAGAACGTGCGGCTCCGCGAGCTCCTGGAGCTCTCGAGCCGCGCCACCCCCGAGTATCGCGCTGCCAACGTCGTCCGCTCCGGTACGCAGGGATCGGAAAGCATGTACCTGCTCGACATCGGATCGCGGGACGGCGTGCGCGTGAACTCGCCGGTGGTCGGACGGGACGGGCTGGTCGGCGTCGTGCGCGAGGTCCGGGCCAATTCGGCGCTGGGGGTGGACTGGACCCATCCCGACTTCCGGGTCAGCGCGATGACGGCCGATGGCGAAGTCTACGGGATGATCGAGACCCGTCGGGGAGAGTACCGCGAAGACGACCGGCTCCTGCTGAACGGCGCACCCTACCACGTCGCCATCGAGGACGGCGCGCTCATCGTGACCAGCGGGCTCGGCGGCATCTATCCGCGGGGGATTCCCCTGGGGCGCGTGCATAGTCTCGCCGAAGCGGATGCCGGCTGGCGGAAGAGCTACTGGCTCGAGCCGGCGGTGAGGCCCGGGAGCATGACACAGGTACTGGTGGCCGTGGGCGAAGTGGAGGAGGAGCACTCCGCGCTCGCGGCCGACGGCCCAGGCCAAGGGCCCTCCGTCGTGGACCGGTCCGATTTCTGGCCCGGCGACACCATCCCGCTCGAGCGGACGGGTGAATGGACGGGCGAGCGACCTGCGAGCGGCGCCGATTCCATCCGCGACTCCGCGGGAGAGGGTTGATGAGGGGGCCGCTCCACTTCTGGGTCGTGATCGTCCTCCTGATTCTTCTCCACTTTCTTCTCCACGTCGGTCTGGGGATCGGCACGCGCGCTCCCGACCTCCTCACGATCGCCCTCCTCCTGTCCGCCCGGGAGCTGCGCATGGGATCGGCGGCGGGACTCGGTCTCTTTCTGGGGCTTCTCGAGGACGCCTTCTCGATTCTGGCGTTCGGCGCGAACGCGGTGGCGATGACGGTGGTGGCGATTCTCGGATCGCGCACTCGCGATCTCTTCGTGGGCGACTCCTTTCTATTTCTCGTCTGCTACCTCGCGCTCGGCAAGTGGACGCGCGACCTCGTGCACTGGATCGCGGCAGGCGATGGTGTCCAGGCCGCCTTCGTCGAAGCGCTTCTGGTGCGTTCCCCGGTCGCCGCGCTGTACGCGGTGGCGCTCGGGATCGTGGCGGTCCTGTTCGGCGGCATTCTGAGGGAGGCGCCCCGATGATGCGCCCACGCACCGCCGGCGCAGCCGGGCTCGCAGGGGCGGGGGAGACGGCATGAAGAGCCTGAACGCGCAGCGCAAGCAGCTCCAGGCGCGGGGAGCCATGCTCATCGTCGTGCTCCTCCTGGGGATGCTGGTCTTCGCCTTTTTCCGCGCGCAGGTGCTGCGCTCGAGTACCTGGGTTCTTCAGTCGGACTCCAACCGGCTGCGGGCGCTCGCGGTCCCGGCCCCCCGCGGTACGATCTACGACCGCAACGGCAGGGTGATCGCGGACAACACGCCGGCGTATTCCGTCTCGCTCTTTCCCGCTCCCCGGGATTCGATCGCGCGAACGCTCGAGCGCCTGCGACCGTACATCTCGATCTCGGACGCGCGCGCCGAGTCGATTCTCCGGGACGCCCCGTTCCGCCGGCAGCCGCTTCTCGTGAAGGCCGACGCCTCGTACGAGGAAGTGGCCGCGCTGGAGGAGCGCCGCTTCGACTTCCCGGGAATCTTCATGGAGATGCGGCCCAAGCGGCGCTACAACGCCGGCCCCGCCGTGGCGCACGTGCTCGGGCACGTGGGCGAAATCTCCGCCACCGAGCTGACGGCTCCCCGCTTCCTGGGATACACGCGGGGAATGACGGTGGGAAAGGCTGGAATCGAGCGCGAATACGAGGCCGAGCTCCAGGGGATCCCCGGAATCCGATACGTGGAGGTGGACGCCGTCGGCCGGATCGTCGGCTCCTTCCAAAGGCAGGCGACGGCGGTGGCCGAGCCGGGGACCGACATCCACCTGAACGTCGATCTCGACCTCATGGAGTGGATCCACGAAATCTTCCCGGACACGATGAACGGCGCGGTGGTGGCGCTGGACGTCGCGGACGGCGGAGTGCTCGCGCTCTACTCGAGTCCGACCTTCGACCCCAACGACTTCGTCGGGGGCATCGACCCGGATGTGCTGGCCGAGCTGAATTCGGATCCGGGGCGACCACAGTTCAACCGGACGGTGATGGGGCTGTATCCCCCCGCCTCCACCTGGAAGCTGGCGAGCGCCGCGATCGCGCTCGAGCTGGGGGTCGTGACGCCGGACGACCACATGCCGGTCTCGTGCACGGGGGGCATCTGGCTCGCAGGGCGCTACGCGCGCTGCTGGAACCCCGAGGGACACGGCCGCCTCAACCTCGCGGAGGCGCTCAGGGACTCCTGCAACGTATACTTCTATCAGCTCGGGCTGCGCGTGGGGCTGGATCGGCTGGTGGAGGAAGGCTCGAGGATCGGGTTCAGCGAGCAGTGCGGCATCGATCTTCCACAGGAGTCGCGCGGCATCTTCCCCACGGACCTCACGACCTTCTGGGAGGAACGCTTCGGCACGGGATACCGGCCCCAGGAATCCGAGGTGCTGAGCCTCGTGATCGGGCAGGGGCCGAACTCCCAGACTCCGCTCAAGATGGCCCAGTTCTACGGGGGGCTCGCCCGCCAGGGTTCCGCCCCTGCGCCGAGGATCCGCCGCGAGGGCGAAGTGCCCGAGGACTGGACGATGCAGCTGACGGAAGAGAACCTGGCGGCGCTCCTGGACGGACTCCGCCAGGTCTTTCGGCCGGGTGGTACCGGCTACCTGTCGTCGCTCGAGCACTGGGACATCATCGGCAAGACGGGCACCGCACAGAACGCACAGAACCCGGACATCCCGCACGCGTGGTTCGCCGGGATGGCCGGTCCCTGGGGCGCAGATCCCGAGATCGTGGTGGTCGTGATCGTCGAGGCGGGCGAGAGCGGGTCGGCCATGGCCGCGCCGATCGGGGCCAGGGTGGCCGACTTCTACCTGCGGAAGAAGCACGACATCCCGCAGGACTCGATCCGCACCCTCAGGGACCATTACCGCGTCGGGCGACCCGCCCCCTGGTCGAACCGTTGAAGGGAAGAGTCGGGGCGTGGGCGGGCGATCCGCCCCTCGTGCTCGCCGTCCTCTTCCTGTCCCTCTTCGGGGCGGCGATGATCTATTCGGCGGGGGTCGTGAACGTCCCCAGCCCGAACGTGGCCGGGGCGTGGAAGCGCCAGCTGGTCTGGCTGGTGCTCGCGGTCGCGACCTTCGCCACGGTCTCCCGGATCCGCCTGCGCTGGTTCGAGTGGGCGGCGTGGCCGTCGTACGTCCTGGCGATGATCCTGCTCGCGGCGACCCTCGTGATCGGCACCGGCGGAGGTGCGTCGCAGGGGGTCCAGCGCTGGATCGACCTGGGCGGCTTCCGCTTCCAGCCGTCGGAGGTCGCCAAGCTCGCCACCATTCTCGCGATGGCGCGGCTTCTATCCGCGCGCAAGGAATCGCCCCGCAACTTCCGCGACCTGGTGGCCCCGGTCGCCGTGGTCACGCTGCCGTTCGGCTTCGTGATGCTGCAGCCGGATCTGGGCACGGCCTTCGCCTTCGTCGGGATTCTCTTCGCGATCCTTTTCTGGGCGGGAACGCCGGTCAACCTGCTTTTTCTGATGGCGAGCCCGGCCATCGGGCTCATCCTGTCGTTCAGCACCTGGATCTGGTCCGTCTACATGGTGGGCCTCGTCCTGCTCCTCTACCTCTACCGCTACCGGCTCTACCTGGTGGAGTGGCTCGGGGTGGGTCTGGCGAATCTCGCCGCGGGCACCATCGCGCTCCCGGTCTGGCAGTCGCTCAAGGAGTACCAGCGCAACCGGCTGCTCATCTTCCTGGACCCGAACAGCGATCCGCAGGGCGCGGGGTGGAATCTCATCCAGTCCAAGGTTGCGATCGGAAGCGGCGGACTGACGGGGAAGGGCTACACGCTGGGGACCCAGAAGCGGCTCGACTTCCTCCCCGAGCAGCATACGGACTTCATCTTCAGCGTCATCGGAGAAGAGCTCGGGTTTATCGGGACGACCCTCACGCTCGTCGTGTTCGGTTACGCGCTGTACCGGCTGATCCGCATGGCGGAGGGAGCGGACGATCCCTTTGCCGGGCTGGTGCTTTTCGGTATCTTCGGGTCCTGGCTGGTCCACATCTTCGTGAACGTGGGGATGACGATCGGTCTCGTGCCCGTGACCGGAATTCCGCTCCCCTTCGTGAGCTATGGAGGGACGTTTCTCTTGATGTCCTGGATCGCGGTCGCACTGGCAGTCCGGGTCGCCAGCGACGACGGCGGCTGACGACACCTCCCCGAGTGAGGCGATTGTATGGCTTGGTTTCGCAAGCCGAAAAAACCCCTGAAGGCGTCCGACCGTCGTGACGTTCCGATGGACGTGTTCGACAAATGCAAGGGCTGCGGCGAGATCCTCTATCGCGAGAAGCTCTCGCAGAATCTGAGCGTCTGCCCCGACTGCGACTACCACTTCCGCATCACGGCCCGGGAGTACGTCGACGTGCTCACGGACGACGAATCCTTCCGGGAGTGGGACGGCGGGCTCCGCAGCGCGGACCCGCTCGGCTTCCGGGACCTGAAGTCCTACAGTGAGCGGCTCGAATCCGCCGAGGCGAAGGGCGGAGTGAACGACGCCGTCCTCACAGGGGAGGGACTGCTCGAGGAGATCCCGGTCTGTCTCGCGGTCATGGACTTCAGCTTCATCGGGGGCTCGATGGGCTCCGTCGTGGGCGAGAAGATCGCGCGGATCGGCCGCCGGGCGCTGGAGCGTGAGGTGCCGCTCATCGTGGTGAGCGCTTCCGGAGGCGCCCGGATGATGGAGGGCATCTTCTCGCTGATGCAGATGGCCAAGACCTCCGCCGTGCTCGCGCGACTGCACGAGGCGGGCATTCCCTACATCTCGATCCTCACGGATCCGACGACGGGCGGCGTGACGGCTTCGTTCGCGATGCTGGGGGACGCGATCCTGGCCGAGCCGGGGGCGCTCGTGGGCTTCGCCGGCCCCCGCGTGATCGAGGAAACGATCAAGCAGGAGCTTCCGGACGGCTTCCAGCGGTCGGAGTTTCTGCTCCGGCACGGAATGGTGGACCGGGTGGTGGATCGGAGAGACCTGAAGTCCACCACCGCGCTGCTCCTCCGCCACATGGCGGCCGGATGGAACGAAGGGGAGTGACGGGGGACGGGATCGCCGGTCGCCTTCCTCTCCTCGAGGCCGGACTTCCGGCCTCGGATGCGCTGGCCGTGCGCCTCTTTCCCGCGCTGGGACAAGGGGTGGAGTTCGGGCTGGAGCGGATCCGCGCGGTCCTGGCGGAGGTGGGAAATCCCCATGAGCGGTACCCGACCCTCCACATCGGCGGGACCAACGGGAAGGGCTCTGTCGCGTCGGTCATCGCCTCGGTGCTGGGCGCGGCGGGACTCCGCGTGGGCCTCTACACGTCTCCGCACCTGTGCTCCTTCAGGGAACGCGTGCAGGTGGCGGGAAGACCCGCGGAGACCGCGACCTTTCTCGCCGCGGCCGACGAGCTTCGCCCCGCGATGGTGCGTCACGAGCCCACCTTCTTCGAGGCCGCGACGGCGCTGGCGTTCAAGGTCTTCGAGCTGGAGGCGGTCGACGTCGCAGTCGTCGAGGTCGGGCTGGGTGGGCGGCTCGACGCGACGAACGTCATCCATCCGCTCGTGTCGGCGGTCACCAACGTCGCGCTGGATCACGCAGAGTACCTGGGTACGGATCTCGCATCCATCGCGGGGGAGAAGGCGGCCATCGCGAAGCCCGGCGTGCCCCTGCTGACCTGCGTGCGGGAGCCGGAGCTCCTGGATGTATTCCGCAGGACCGCGGAGGAACGCGGGGCGTCGTTCCACCCGATGCATCCCGCGGAAGAGGTCCGGCAGGTCGAGGTCGCGGCCGGCGGAACGGCGTTCACGCTGGACACCGTCTGGGGGGCGCTCGCGCTCTCCACGCCGCTCGCGGGGGCGCACCAGGCCGCGAACGCGGCGCTCGCCGTGCGTGTCCTCGAGCACCTCCCGGAGTCGCTGCGGCCCGACGCGGACGCGGTTCGACGGGGCCTCTCGAGCGTCCGCTGGCCGGGGCGCGTGCAGATCGAACGCGTTGGTGGCCGGACGTGGGTCTTTGACGTCGCGCACAACGCGGCCGGGGTCCGCGCGCTCGCGGAGGCGCTGGAACAGCTCGCGCTTCCGAGGCCGCTCGTCGTTCTGACGGCGGTTCTGGGTGACAAGGACTGGCGCACGATGCTTCCTCCCCTCTTCCGGCTGGCGGATCGCGCGTTCCTGACACAGGCGGACTCCGCGCCCCTGGCGCGACGCTGGGACCCCGCCGAGGCCGGCCGCGTCGTGGGCTCTCCGCCGCCGCTCGAGATCGTCCCCGACTTCCGCGAGGCGCTCGCGCGGGCCGGAGAGTCGGCGGGCGAGGGGACCGTCGTCGTGACGGGCTCGTGCCACACGGTGGGCGACGCGCTCCTCGCCCTGGGAATGGAGCCGTTCAAAGAGCCTTTCGCGGCCCCGCTCTCCACGCGCTCGGCATGACGAAGGGTTCATCGAAGTCCACGACCTTCCGGAGGCTCCCGGGATTCCGCGATTTCGTCCCGGAGGACTTCGCGCTGCGCGCGCACATCTTCGAGGCCTGGCGCCGGGTCGCGCGCCGGTCCGGCTTTCTGGAGTACGACGCGCCTCCGCTCGAGCCGCTGGAGCTGTACACCGAGAAGAGCGGCGCCGAGATCGTGGGGCAGCTCTACAACTTCCAGGACAAGGGGGGGCGCGACATCTCGCTCCGCCCTGAAATGACGCCTTCGCTCGCCCGAATCCTCGGAGAGCGGAGCCGTTCCATGCCGAAGCCCATCCGGTGGTTCTCGATTCCGCAGCTCTTCCGCTACGAACGGCAGCAGCGGGGGCGGCTTCGCGAGCACTTCCAGTGGAACGTGGACCTGGTGGGCGAGGAGTCCACGGCCGCCGACGCAGAAGTGCTGGCGGTGGCGATCAACGGGCTGCGCGAGCTCGGGCTGGACCACACGAGTTTCCGCGCCCGCGTGTCGGACCGGCGACTGCTCTCGGCCCTGCTTTCCGCGTCCGGCGTGGAGGAGGATCGCCTCCCGGACGCGTATGCCGTGATCGACAAGGTGGAGCGCGAGGGGGAGGCGAAGACGCGCGAGCGGCTGGAAGGCGTGGGGATGGAGCCCGACGCGGCCGGGTTGCTTTTCGCTCTCTTCGCCGAGCCGGGGCTGGAATCCGTGAGGCGGCACTTCGGGGATCGCGAGGAAGTGGCGGGGATTCTGGCGGAGCTGGAGACGTACCTCTCGGACCTGGAGGCGATGGGGCTGGGCGAGTACGTGGGCTTCGACCTCTCGATCGTCCGGGGACTGGCCTACTACACCGGCATCGTCTTCGAGCTCTTCGACCGGGAGGGCGAGCTGCGCGCGATCTGCGGGGGCGGGCGCTACGACCGGCTGGTGGAGTGGGCCGGCGGGGAGTCGCTCCCCGCTGTGGGCTTCGGAATGGGAGATGTCGTGCTGGGCGAGCTCCTCTCCGATCGGGGTCTGGTGCCCGAGTACCGGCGCGCGCTGGACTACTTCATTGTCACGATCGGCGACGACCTGCGCCCCCTCGCGCTCGGCATCGCGCGGCGTCTCCGCGAGGACGGACACTCGGTCGTGTATCCCCTCCGGGCGCAATCCGTGCGAAAGCAGTTCGCCAGCGCCGCGACGGAGGGGGCGGGGAGGACGATCGTGCTCGGGCCGGACGAGGTCGCGCGCGGCGTGGCGATCGTGCGCGACATGGGGACGGGCGAGGAGCAGGAAGTGTCACTCGACGAGCTGAGGTGATGACGATGGACGGGATGCAGGAGACGAGACGGGCGATGGAGCGGGCGATCCGGAGGCTGAACGCGCTCGAATACGTGATCCTCGCGGTCGCGCTCGTTCTGGCGATGGCGGGAGGGGCGCTCGTGGCGCTTCTCCTCTCGGCCTCGCTGGAGCTCCCCTTCCGGCCGGTCTGGCTCGTCTCGTCCCTGCTCCTCTTCCTCGTGCCCGGGTTCATCGCCTTGCGACGGGAAGCGCGCAACGCTTCCGGACGACGCATCAAGGACAAACCGACTTCTACGGACGATACCGATGGCCGATGACAGGACGCTGACCCCGCGCGCAGAGGACTTCAGCGCGTGGTACAACGAAGTGGTGGTGCGGGCCGAGCTCGCCGACCATTCGCCCGTGCGGGGAAGCATGGTCATCCGCCCGTGGGGGTACGGGATATGGGAGCGCATGCAGCGTGCACTCGACGACCGTTTCAAGGAGACCGGGCACGAGAACGCCTACTTCCCGCTCCTCATCCCGATGAGCTTCATCGAGAAGGAGAAGGAGCATGTGGCCGGCTTCAAGCCGGAGCTCGCGGTCGTGACGCACGCGGGCGGGAAGGAGCTGGAGGAGCCGCTGGTGATTCGGCCGACCTCGGAGACCATCATCTATTCGATGTTCGCGCGCTGGGTCCAGAGCTACCGCGATCTCCCTATCCTGATGAACCAGTGGGCGAACGTCATGCGGTGGGAGCTGCGCACCCGCCTCTTCCTGCGGACGTCCGAGTTCCTCTGGCAGGAGGGGCACACCGCGCACGCGACCGCCGAGGAAGCCGCCGTCGAAGCCCGGGCCATGCTCGGCGTCTACCGGCAGTTCATGGAGGAGTGGATCGCGATGCCCGTCGTCACCGGGCTCAAGACCGAATCCGAGAAGTTCGCGGGTGCGGTACGCAGCTATGCCTGCGAGGCGATGATGCAGGACAACCGCGCGTTGCAGGCCGGGACATCGCACGACCTCGGGCAGAACTTTTCGAAGCAGTTCGAGCTCACCTTCCAGTCCGAGGCGGGGCAGGAAGAGTACGCCTGGAACACCTCCTGGGGGGTCTCCACGCGACTCGTGGGCGGTATGGTCATGACCCACGGTGACGACGCGGGCATCGTGGTGCCGCCCCGTCTCGCCCCGACGCAGGTGGTGATCGTACCCATCTGGAGAAAGGACGAGGAGCGAACCGCCGTGCTGGAGCGCGCAGCCGAGGTGGAGGCCGCGCTCAAGGCGACGGGCGGAGGACCGGCCGACGGGGGCGTGCGGGTGCGCATCGACGCGCGCGAGCACCTGAACCCGGGCGCGAAGTTCTACGAGTGGGAGCGCAAGGGTGTGCCGTACCGCATCGAGATCGGCCCGAAGGACCTGGCGAAGGACCAGGTCGTGCTCGTCGCCCGCACGACCTTCGGGGACCAGGAGCGGAAGGCGTTCCTCCCGACCGTCCAGGCGGTCGCCGAGCTTCCGGAGCGGCTGGAGGAGTTCCAGGCCTCGCTACTCCAGGCCGCGCACGCACGGCGGGAGGCGCACTCCCACCGCGGCGTGACGGACATGGGCGAGTTCAAGGAGATCCTGGAGGGCCAGGGCGGCTTCATCTACACCGGGTGGAGCGGCGATCCGGCAGTCGAGGAACGCATCAAGGAAGAGACCAGGGCGACGATCCGCGTCATCCCGGACGAGGAGTTCCGCTCCGCCGCGGCGCCCGCGACGTGCATCGGGGGCGGAAAGTCGAAGATGGAAGTGGTCTGGGCGAGGGCGTACTGAGCGCATGACGCCTCCCGCCGCGTTTCCGCGAGTCGCCGGCCGGCTCGCCTGCGGCCCGCACGGGCTCGACGAGCTCGCCGAGCGCTTCGGCACGCCGCTCTATGTCTACGACATGGGGTGGATCGAGGGACGCTACCGGTCGCTCCGGGACGCCTTCCGGGGGGCCGATCTCCTCGTCGCGTACTCGGTGAAGGCGAACGGGAATCTCGCGCTTCTGAACCGGCTCGCGGCGCTGGGGTCGGGGGCCGATATCGTCAGCCTGGGCGAGCTGCACCGCGCCCTGCGGGCGGGAATTCCGCCGGAGCGCATCGT
>JBBDIW010000112.1:0-1865 GCA_040880165.1 Gemmatimonadota bacterium
CGCCGCTCCGCCTCCAGCACGAGGGCGTGGAGCCGGGCCGCGTCCATCTCCTGGCGTCGGACCGGGATCGAGATCGAGCCGCGCGGATACGCCCGCTCTCCCTCGTGGGTGCGGGCGGTGAAGGGCTCGAACGCCACCTCCGCGTGCACCCCCTGGTCCAGGAGGTGATAGAGCGCGCGCGGCGCGAAGTAGTCGCTCCAGTCCAGGAGGTAGGCATAGCCGCTTTCCGGGACCTCCCCGATCTCGCGCGGAGCCGGAAGCTCCGTCACCCGCGCGCCCAGGCTCGGGCTCGCGCTGCGCACTTCCGCGTCCGGGATGCCGTAGGCGAGACTGACCGTCCAGGTGGATGCGTCGTAGAACAGGCTGTCGGCAAACTCGTGCGTCCGCTCGAAGACGGAGCGCACCATCCGGTACTTCGGCTGGGCGGTCGGAACGATCCACGCGGCCCCCGGCTCGAAGGTGTGCCCCTCCGCCTGCAGTGTCTGCGGAAGCTCGAACACCTCGAGCCGGTGCCGGAGGAGCAGCTCGAGGAAGGCGCGGTTGCGCGAGGGGTCGTGCGGATCCCCGAAGACGTACCCGCCGATGCCGTACTCCCGCGCCTCCTGCGCGGCCGATTCGTAGAACTCCCGCTGGTAGTCCAGAAGCTTCTCCCGGTGGAGCACGGCGGCTTCCACCGTCGCGAGCCCCGTGCGCACGTGGTTCCGGATCGCGAAGGGAAAGGTCAGCACGCCGTGGCGGCTGCTCTCCTGGATGTGGCCGCGCGCGCTCGCCTGCTCGAAGACCAGCCCGAGCCCCCCGAGGAAGTTCGGGTAGGTGGAGCCGTAGCCGGGATACGTGTTGTCGTACTGCTCCTTGGTGAAGTAGAGCGAGCCGATCTCGTCCAGCGAAGCGGCCCAGTGCTCCGCGAAGTCGAGGGTGATCTCGGTGTAGAGCCGCTCGGGAAGGAGCGGGTTCCACGAGCCGACCGGCTTGCTGGGCTCGAAGAAGTAGGTGCTGTTCGTCCCCATTTCGTGGTAGTCCGTCACGACGTTGGGGTGCCAGGCGTGGTGGAAATCGATGCGCGCCCTGCTCTCCGGGTTCTCCAGCGGGAGCCAGTCCCGGTTCAGGTCGTACCAGTAGTGATTCGTGCGCCCGCCCGGCCAGACCTCGTTGTGCTCCCGATCGAGCGGGTCCGCCACGAGGGGCGTCGCCTTGTGCATGTTCGCCCAGTGCGTGTGGCGGTCGCGCCCGTCCGGGTTCAGCACCGGCTCGACGTGGTAGACGCCTTCGTCCAGGTACCGCTCCACCTCCGCGGTCTCCCCCGCGACCAGCCAGTACGCGGTGAGCATCGCGGCCTCGCTGGACGAGGTCTCGTTGCCGTGCACGCCGTAGCCGAGGTGCACGATGATCTTCCGCTCGCTCGCGGGGAGGGGCGTCCCCTCCGGGTCCGTGGCCGCCAGGTGCTCGCGGCGGATCTCCTCGAGGCGGGCATGGTTGCCGGGGGATGTGACCGTCAGCACCGGCATCACCCGGTGCTCGTACGTTTCCCCGATCTCCTGGTAGGTCGCGCGGTCGGAGAGTCGCGCAAGCTCCCGGAAGTACGAGACGATGCGGTCGTGCCGCGTGTGGTGCGTACCGATCGCGTAACCGAGAAAATCCTCCGGGCTCGGAATCTCCGCGTCGAAGCGCTGGCCCTCGGGGAAGAACCAGTCGATCCCTGCGGCGGGCTCGGAAGCGTCGGGCGTCTGCGCCGAGGCGGGGAGCGCGAGCCCGAGGAGGAGCACCAGCGGGAGGCAGGCGGCGGGGAGGAATGCGTCGGGAACAAGCCGGAGAACGGAACGGGCGCGGGTGTCGGACATCATGATCTCGTCGTCTGTGATCTCGAA
>JBBDIW010000113.1:0-10869 GCA_040880165.1 Gemmatimonadota bacterium
AGCGCACCGCCTCCAGGAACTGCCGCGTCGCGAGCGACAGGGGGATCTCGCTGTCCGAGAACGCGTCCAGCACGACGAGATCCCAGGAGCCGGGCGGCGCCCCTTCGATGAACGCGCGGCCGTCGTCGGTGTGCACGGTCATCCGCTCGTCCGGCTCGAACCCGAAGTACCGCTCGGCGACGTCCACCACGACCGGGTTGATCTCGACCACGTCGATGCGCGCTTTCGGCAGCACCTGCCGCGCGTACATCGGCATCGCGCCACCCCCGAGCCCCACGAAGAGGATGCGCCCGTCTGGCGGCACGAGCGCGAGCCCCACCATCCCCACCCGGGTGTAGCCGAGCTCGAGGTGCATGGGACGCCCCGGGTAGATCGCGCTCTGGCGCGCCCGGCCGCCGCCGATGTAGAGCGTGCGCAGCCCGTCGGAACGCTCCGTGACCCGCACCGTCCCGAAGTCGGAGTCGGACTCGAAGACGACCGTCGTCCGGCCTGCCAGGAAGAGGAAGACGAGAGCGGCGGCGAGCCCGGCGAGGAGGATGAGGAGGACGAGGAGGGCCGGCCGGACAGCACCGCGCGAACCCGAACGGGCGCCGCGCGAATCCGAGCGGGTACCGTGCGAACCCGGAGGGGCACGGGGCGCGAGGGGCAGCCGGGCGCCGGGCGCGACGGGCCCGCGGGCGGCGGAGCGGGTGGATTCCGCCCCGGAATGCGGCGGGAGGGAAAACGACGGGGGGCGCGGCACCGGCTTCACGCGGCTGCAGCGGAACGGGACGGCCCTACTCGGGCGCCGTCCCCTCCGCCTCTTCCACCGTGAAGTGGAAGTGCATGCCGGAGCTCAGGTGCTCGGCGATGTGGCAGTGGAGCATCCACTCGCCCGGGTTCGACATCTCCACGAGCAGGTCCATCGTGGAGCCCACGGGGAGCATCGCCGTGTCCTTCCAGACCATGTTCTCCTGCCGGATGCCGTCCCGGTCCACCACGAGGAAGCGCTGGCCGTGGATGTGGATGGGGTGCTGCATGGGATGGAAGCTGCGGGGCTCGTTGAAGACCCGGATCTTCACGATGTCGCCCTGCCGGAAGGTCCAGTGCACCTCTTCGTTCCGCGCGCCGGTCTCCGCGTCCTCCAGGATCCAGTTCACCTGGTTTCCCGTCGACAGCCAGTTCATCTCGGGCATCGCGTCGTTCCACTCGACCGGCGCGACGTAGAAGGTGTCGATCTCCATCGAGAGGACGATGGCCTGCGGGAGATCCCGGATGCGCAGCGTGGTCACGAGCTCGTGGTCCGGCTCGCGGTCGAAGTGCTCGCGGAACGCGTCGATGTCGCGCACGACCTCGTCCCGCACCCGGAGCGTCTCGTGCGCGGCCGCCAGATCCGTCGCGACGTCGCGCTCCGTCACGGTGACCAGCGCCAGCGTGTCCACGTGCGGGTAGTAGATCCCGCGAAAGTGGTCCACCGCCTGGATCGTGTTCGTGATCGCGACGGTGCCGGACTCGGGGAATCGCACATCCACGGTGTACCGCTCGGCCGGGGAGATCGCGACGCTCTCCACCCAGCTCTCGCGCTCGAACGGCCCGATGTCCGAGCCTACGAGCTTCACCGGGGCGTCGCCGAAACGCACGTTGAAGGGGCGGGCGTTGGCAACGTTGGTCATGTAGAAGCGCACCACTTCCCCGCGGTCCACCTCGAGTGCGTGGTCCGCGACGCCGTTCACCAGCATCACCGTGCCGTAGCGCCCCATCAGCGCGTTCACGGGCGACTCCAGGCCGTACGGGAGCAGCTGTCCGTCTTCCGTCATGTGGAGATCGTCCAGTGCGAGCAGCTCCTCGCGGTGGATCGGCTCGTCCTCCGTCGGCGCGTCCTCCGTTGGCGCGGCGGGAAGGACGAGGAGGTTGCCGTAGAGCCCGAGATCCTGCTGGACGTCCTCGCGCACGTGCGGGTGGTACCAGAACATGCCCGCGTCCGGGACGCGCACCTCGTAGACGAAGCTCTCGCCCGGCTCGATGGGCGGCTGGGAAAGCCCCGGCACGCCGTCGAAGCGCCAGTCCAGCCGGATGCCATGCCAGTGGACCGTGGTCGGAAAGCGGATCTCGTTGCGCACGCGGATGACCACGGTGGAGCCCCGCTGCGCGCGGATGAAGGGGCCCGGGTACTGGTGGTTGTAGCCGTACATGAGGTACTCGCGACCCCGGATCATGCGGCGGACCGGGGAGACCAGGAGGTCGAGCGTGTCCCCCGGCGCGAGATCGACGGGCCGGCTGGGCTCGGCCATCGGGAAGTCGGAGGGGTCGAGATCGAAGTGGGGGAGCCAGGCGGTCACCGGGGGCACGGCTCCGGCCAGGCCGGGCAGCATCGGCATGCTCGGGTCCATGGGAGGCATGAGCCAGCCGCCGGGAAGGGCGGGGCCCATGTCGTGGCCGGCGTGCATGTCGTGTCCCGCGTGCGGGTCGGGGTCCTGCGCGTGGAGCGACGCGGACGTCCAGACCAGCAGCGCGAGCGCCGGCAGCGCCGCCCGGCTCAGTACCCGAATGCGGCGCATTCCTGCTGCTCGAAGGGGCCGTGGCCGGCCATCGTGTGCATCCGTCCGCTGCGCGACATGCCGCGGAGGACGACCGGGCCGGTCCAGCGGTCCGACGAGGCGTCACCGGAAGGTGCCCCGCGCGCCCGCGTTCCCGGGGCAGCGCCCGTCTGCACGGCCGCGCCCGATCCGGCATCGACCCCTGCAGCCCCTTCCGGCTCGAGCGTGACGACCACGAGGAACTTGTTCCACTCCACCGTGCCCTTCGCGAAGCCGTCGTCGTCGAGCACGCCGATCCGGACCACCCGGTCGAGCTGGGGCGTCGTCGCCCACGCCACGAAGTGGCCCTCCCGGCGGGCGGGCAGGCGATCCACCTGTACGTGCAGGGTGGTGCGATAGCTCCCGTCGGGCGCCAGCGACACGCCGAAGGGGGTCGTGTCGAAGGTCAGGTGGGCGGCTCCACCCGCGCCGCCCGTCCCGACGACCTGGCGCGTGGAAACGAGATCGATGGCGTAGTACTCCGGTGCACCGGGGATCGCCGCGCAGAACAGGGGTGCGGCCGACGCGCCCGCGCGCTCCGGAAGCCCCTCCCCGACCGCCGGACTCCTCGTACCCGGTGCGACCGCACCGGGTACGAGGGCCAACGCGAAAAACAGTGTCCAGCCGTGCGGCGTCATGTCGTCGAGCTACTCCTTCCAGCGTGTGGGGGCGGGCATTTCATCGGCGTCCCAGTCCTGGGCGCTCGAGTTGTTCGGCATGCCCCAGCCGTTGCCGTCCCACCCCTGGAAGCCGTCCATCCGGAACGCCCAGAAGCCGGTGCTCATGTCGCTGATCACGATGAGCCCGTCCGCGTTCCGCACGTCGATCCCGAAGGCGCCCTGGAACTGCGGGGTCCGGTCCACGTTCGGCGAGCCGATGTAGGTCTGGTAGTATGCTACCGTCTTCGGGGTCGTCGGATCCATGAGGCTGAACACCTGGAGCCCGTCCAGGTAGCCGGAAACGAAGACGTAAGGCCAGCGGATCTCGTGGTTGTGCACGAGGTTCTGCCAGTCCGCGGTCCACCCGGCGATGGGACGCGAGATGTTCGTCACCTGCCCGTCCAGCGCAGGCTGCAGGTCGAAGATGCGCAGCGGGGCGAATTGGTACTCCGTCTCCGCCACCACGTAGCGTCCGTCCGGCGAGGGCGTGAACGTGTGCCCGTAGCGCACGCCGTTGATCCCGGTCAGCGTGATCGCGATCTCCGGATTCCGGATGTCCGTGATGTCGTACACGTAGTAGCCCCCGGTGCCGCCGCCGTAGAAGCGGTCCGACCCGGTGTCGGGATGCCACGCCACGTAGAAGTCGTGGTACCCCCGCGTGGAGCCCGTACCCTCCGCGGATTCCGGGACCGGCACGCTGCCGACCAGCGCGTTCTCGACGTCCCCGCCGACCACCCGCTTGAGGTCGTACACGTTCGCGCCCGGTCCGGAGACCGTCGTGAAGAGATAGATCCCGCCATCGGAATGCTTGTAGATGAAGATGTTGTGGAAGCCGCCCGGTGTTTCAGGAGCCCGGATGCGCGCGACTTCGCGGACCGTCGAGGCGTCCGGCAGCCCCGTCACGTCCAGCACGACCGCGCCCATGTCCGAGTTCGGCCCGCCCTGCCCGAACTGCACGGACTGCACCACGTAGTACCGACCGTCCGACTTGAAGTACTTCACGTCCATGCCGCCGGTGCGCTGGTGGAGCTCCTGGTTCTCGATCCTCCAGCGGTAGATCACCTCCGGGTTCCGCTCGTCGGACAGGTCGATGATGTCCATCCCCTTCGGGCCGTCGTCCCCGTACTGCATGCGCGCCACGTAGGCGTACGGCCGGTCCAGCTCCTGCTCGAGCTCGATGTCCGCCACCCCCAGCTTCGGCCCGAGCGGCAGGTGCGAGACGACCTGCATGTTCGGGCTGCCCGGCGCGGTCGGCGTCCACTGCGGCGCTCCCTGCGCTTCGACGGCGCCCGGCATCCAGACCACCGCCGCCACCATCGGAACCAGCGAGAATCTCCTGGCTGCGTTCGTCATCCGTTTCGTCACGATCGACCTCTCCTCATGATGGGAAAACCAGCGCGCGGTTCGGCGGCGGGGCAACAGCGCAGATAATGACAAAGTATGGAACACCAGTCCCTCGCGACAGCGAGCGCCGGAACCAGGGAGACCATGTAGGGCTTGCAGCCCGCTCCCTCCCACCGCTCACGGCCGCGGGTTGCGGTGATCTTCACCTCCGAGGTGCGCGCGCACCTCACGCGCGCCGCGGCGCCGCAGAACGAGTATGGCACGTTCCTGCAGCAGGATCTGTCCGTGGCGGTTGTCGGCAAGCTCGTGGGGTCCAGCCTCGACCGGCTGGTTCTCGACATCCCGTCCGGGGATCTGGAAGACGGGTTCCAGCGCCAGACATTCTACCGGCGTGTCATCCTGAATCCGGAGGAGATCGGCGCGGTGGAAGTGCGGAAGCTGGATCGGCTGAAAACGGGGGTGCTTTTCGGGGCGATCGGCACGGGCCTGCTCATTCTCCTGCTCAACTCGCTGGAGGTGATCGACCCGGGCGGATCTCCACCGACCCCCCCGGGCGGGGAGCTCTGACGCGGGGCGGGCGACGACCGGTCAGCTCGCCGGTGGCTCCATCTTCCAGAACGCGATGCCCGCCGCCTGCTGTCCCACCTCAACCTCCGCGACCCGCTCGAGCGAGAGGAGGTCGTAGATGTCCACCTTTCCCGGCTCGCTGCGCACGCCCTCGACGCTGACGAAGCCATAGCGGCCGTCGGGGCTGGTGACCACACCATGGCTGAGCGTGCTCGACGACTCGCTCGATGCGAGGCGACGGCCGCTGTCCAGGTCGATGAACTCGACGCCGTTCCCCTGCTTGAGCGTCGCGATCAGGATCCGGTCGTCCGCCGTGACCTCCAGGTTGTATGGGCCGCGACCCGTGGAGAACCGCCGGAGCAGTCGCCACTCCGCGCGGTCGATCTCGAGGATTTCGTCCGTCGCGTTGCACGCCACGAAGATCCGGTCGCCGGAGTGCGTCGGGGTCGCCCACGTCGGCGTACAGGTGGGCTGCATCACGGCGTGATCGCCTGCGGCCGGTTCGTGACCACCATGCCCTTCATGTCCGCCCCCGGCGCCTCCCCTCTCGATCGGCCCCTCGGCACCCTGCGTCAGGGAGAACCGCCGGGACACGCCGAAGTCGAGCAGGCTGAGCTCCACGAGCTGATCGTCCATCATGCACACGGAATAGTGGTTGCGACCGTCCGCGCTGACCCGGCTTCCGTGGGGCATCGTGCACGTCTCCGTCTGCTCGACTTCCTGAAAGGTCGGGAGGTACACGACCGAAACGGTCGAGGGAACCATGGGACCGTGAAGGTTGAAATTCCCCACCAGGCCATAGAGGCCGTCCGGAGTCACGTCCACGGTCGCCGGAAAGAAGCCGAGGTCGATGGGTCCCGCCACCACCGTGTCCGCGCCCGTCTCGTACTTCCAGAACTTGCCGTCCGGATTCCCGTGCCCGGTGGTCATGTACAGGTATCGCCCGTCCTTCGAGATCTGAACCCCGTGCGGCCCCTCCATCGTGACAGGAATATACCCGATCGGGGTCGTCTTTTCGACGGCGGCCCCCTCCGGACCGAAACGGATCCGGTGCATTCGGTCCGCGGATTCCGCGAGCACGTAGATCCAGTACGTCGCGGTGGGAGGGTCCGGGACGTCCGCGACCCCTCGAGCGCTCCGGTCGGCGTCTGCAGGATTCCCCGACATCCCCGCGGCGCCGCATGCGAGCAGGACGAGAACGAGCGGGACGACCCGGAAGGGGCGCGGTCTTCCGCTTCTACGAGCCATGGGCGCCCGCCCTGAGGGATCCGGCGCGGCGTGGATCATGGAATCAGCGGCCTCAGTCCCTGCACTTCGACGGACCAGAGTCCGCTGTTGTAGTCCGAGAAGAAGACGTTCCCCTTGAATGGCATGGCGCTCCAGACGAAGGGGGCGTTGGACACGTAGCCGTTCGGGTCCCAGGACTTGTAGACCGCGATCTCGCGTCCCTGATCCGCCAGGTTCCCCATCAGCTCCCCGGAGACGTCGACCACACGCACGCCTCCTTCCCAGTACGCCTGGTACAGGATGTCGTCCTCGACCCAGGTGTTGTGGGTTCCGTACTCCGGGACGTGGTACCGTGCGACGACCTCGATGCTGTCGGGATCCGTCACGTCCACGATGTGGAGGTATCCCGCAGAAATCGAAGGCGTCCCGCCCGGCTCCGGCTGGAGGGTCCGTCCCTGACCCTCTCCCAGCGCCCGTCCCTCCCGGTTCAGGATCTCGTCACCGAGGAAGAGGAGCATCCGTCCGGTGCTTTCCTGGTAGTACGGAAAGACGCCGTGCGAGCCGCTCCCCTCCGGCATCGCGCCCGTGATGTTCACGACCACCGGATTCTCGGGCGAACCGCCCCAGCGGCCGTTCCCCACATCGACGATGACTCCGCCGAACGGACGCTGCGCCGAATACGCGATGCCGTTCACCACCCAGACATCGTGGATGCGGGCCCCGGGGATGCTGACTTCGCTCACCGCGCGTGGGTTGTAGATATCCCGGACGTCGATGATCACGTACTTCTCCCCTCCCGACAGCGCATACGCGTAGTCGTTCTGCGGGAACGCGTTGTGCACGCCTCCGGTCAGCCCCTCGTCGAGTACGGCCGCAATGGTCGGGTGGGCCGGCGTCGCCAGGTCCAGGAAGACGACTCCGTTTCGGCGGTTGGAGGCCCCCTCGCGGGTCATGGTCGCGTAGCGGGAATCGGGAGAGACCTTCACGTCGTTCACCGTGCGCGCGTCGACCTGAACGGAGTCGGTCTTGAAGATGTTCGTGGGGTCGGTAATGTCCCAGATGTAGGCGTATCCGTCCGCGCCGTGCGTTCCGGTGATGCCGTAGTCCCGGCCGTCGAGCCCCTCGAAGACCCAGAAGTCCGACGTATGGCTGTGGTTGTTCTGCCCCTGCCCCTGGAGCACCGCCGGGCGGACCACGTTTCGCGGATGAAGCTCGATCGTCCTCCGCGCCGAAACCGGACCCGCCATGGCCAGAATCGTATACTCCCCCGGAAGCTCGCCCACGAACTTGCCGTCCCGGATCTGCCCGGAGCTTCCCGCGTGGGGTCCGACGGAGTCGCTCGCAATGAAGGTATGCGACCAGGTGATCGGAACATCCGGGATCTCCCGCCCATCCGCGCCGAGAGCGCGCGCGCGGAAGCGGAGGACGTCCCCGGTCCGGGCCTCGCTCGCTCCGCCGGCGAGCTCCAGGCGCTGGGCCGGGAAGTCACGCACGTCGTGCCGCAGGGATCCGCGCGTGCCCTCGACCTGGGCGACGATCTCCACGGATCCTGTCGCATGCGCCGTCACGTTGCCGAACCGGTCGACGCTCGCGACAGACGAATTGGAACTGGTCCAGGTGATAAGCGTGTGTTCCGCAGGGCGCTCGGAGCCGTCCGGATCGACGGCCCGGGCGCGGTGTCGGACCGTCGTGCCATGGTACAGTGTGGCGCTGCTCACCGGTTCGACCGCCACCGAGGCCACTTCGGGCCAGAGGACGCGGGTCGGGACCGTAGCGGAAGGGGGAATCTCGCCCGCCCACCGGGTCTCGGGAGAAGGAAAGACGGAAGCGACGACCTCGTGCTCACCGGCGATGAGGCCGAGCACCACGTTCTGTGAAATGGAGACCGCTCCCCGCGGTCCGGTGAAGCGGAACTCGGCCGCGACCTCGTTGCCCCGGGAATCGAATGCCTTGGCGGAAATCGTCGTGCTCTCGCCGCTGCGGAGAACAATCGACGCGGGGGTCACCTCGATCCGGGTGATGACCCCTGCTTCCTGGGCAGCGGCACCGTCCGCCCCCGCAAAGGCAGCCATCAGAAGCGTGCCGATCAGGGCATGACAACGTGCTCGGAACATGTTTATCTCCTGCAGTGGCGTGAGGGACCTGGCGGCTACTTTTCGTCTCGAGGAGTCGAGCCGCGTTCCGATGCCCGTCGGGCCCGGTCGACGACCGGACCCGGCTGACGTCGGAATTCCAGATTTCAGCTGCCCGAATAGATCGGGTTCGTCGATTCGTCCGGCCGGCGAACGTACGGCGGAGCAATCGCCCCCGCAATGCGACGATGGATGGGTCTCGGGCGCATGGATGCGTTCACGCACAGGGACAAGGATCCTTGTCATGGCCGGCCGGCGCCGACGCGCGTACTATGTCGCCTCGGCACCGCGAGCGGACTGCAGTGACTCGCCGACTTCCCACGCCTGACCGGACCCCGGGCCCATGTTCCTTCCGATGCTGCTCCTCCTTCAGGCGTCGGCCGCCGCCCCGCCCGCCGCCGTCCATCACGGACCGGGGCAGGACGCGGAAGTCCGCGTACCCCGGCTTTCCGGACCGCTGGTCGTCGATGGGGTGCTGGACGAGGAGGTCTGGAGCCGGGCGGTGGTCCTCACGGGCTTTTCCCAGTACAGCCCGGTGGACGGCGTCCCCGCCTCCGACTCCACAGAGGTCCTCGTCTGGTATTCCGACGACGCGATCCACTTCGGCATCCGCGCCTTCGAAGCGCACGAGCCGGTGCGCGCGCGCCTGTCGGACCGCGACCGCATCGGGAACGACGACCACATCCAGATCCTCCTCGACACCTTCAACGACGGCCGCCGCGCCTACGTCTTCGGGGTGAACGCGCTGGGCGTCCAGTCGGACGGCGTGCGCACGGAGGCGCAGGGCTCGAGCCAGGGGCTCATGTCCACCCGCCAGTCGGACCCGGTGGACTCCAGTCCCGACTACGTCTACGAATCGCAGGGGCGCGTCACCGACGCCGGGTACGAGATCGAGGTGCGGATTCCCTTCCGGAGCGTCCGCTTCCCGAACCGCGACGAACAGGCGTGGGGCGTCCACGTCCTCCGGTACGTCCAGCACTCCGGACAGGTGCAGAGCTGGATGCCGGCGTTGCGCGGGCGGGCTTCCTTTCTCGCGCAGAGCGGCACGCTCCGCGGCCTCGAAGGGATCCGCGGCGGCCAGATGGTGCAGCTGAACCCGGAGGTCACCGCCCGCGCCCAGGGCGCGCCCGGCGAGGAGGGGTGGCGGTACGGAGGCACGGACCGGGAGCTCGGCGTCACGGCGGGGTGGAGTGTGACGCCGAACCTGACGCTGAACGCCACCGCCAACCCCGACTTCTCGCAGGTCGAGGCGGACGCGGGCCAACTCTCCTTCGATCCGCGCCAGGCGCTCTTCGTCCCCGAGAAGCGCCCCTTCTTCCTGGAGGGGAGCGAGCGCTTCCAGGTCCCGAACCGCCTCATCCACACCCGCTCGGTCGCGAGCCCGGACGGCGCGCTCAAGCTGGCCGGCAAGGTGTCGCGCTGGGACGTCGGAGTCCTGAGCGCGCTGGACGGCCACTCGGCGTCGGGCAGCGGCGAGCGCGCGTGGGCCCAGATCGCCCGCCTGCAGCGCGACATCGGCGAGGAATCCACCGTCGGCATCGTGTACACGGACCGGCGCGAGGGGGAGTACACGAACCAGCTGTTCGGTGCGGACGCCCGCATCAACTTCAACGGGATCTATACCCTGGCGGCACAGGGCGCGGGCAGCTACACGCGCACGTCGGCGGACGCCCCGTCCGTGCGCGGCGAGCTCTGGGACGTCAGCCTCGGCCGGAGCGGGCGCGCCGTCGACTTCAGCACGAGCGTCAAGTCGATGGACCCCGGGCTCGTGGCGGGAAGCGGCTTTCTCAGCCGGGTAAACCTGCTCCAGACCCGCTTCAGCATGAACCACACGGCGTATGGCGACCCCGGGGCCCGCGTCGAGAGCTGGACGCGCGGCTTCATGGTCAGCGGCGACTGGCTCCGGGAGGGGTTCTTTTCGGACGACCGGCACATCGAATCCTGGAAGGTCCATCTGAACAGCAATTCCGTGCTCCGGGGCGGGTGGCGCGTGGGCGCCTCCTTCCTCCTCGAGCGCTTCTTCTTTCCGCCGTACCTCTACGAGGGATACGCGATCGAGCGTCCCGCCGCCGTGCCGGGACTGGGTCCGGACACGATCCCCTTCACGGGCACGCCGGGCATCACGAACTACGACCTCGTCGTGCGCCTCTCCACCCCGCGCTCGCCCCGCTTCAGCGGAAGCCTGCTCTGGATCGGGGGGAGGGACGAGAACTTCGACGAGTGGGCGCCGGCATACATCCACATCATCAACAGCAGTCTCGAATGGCGGCCCAGCGAGCAGCTCCGGGTCGAGCCGAGCTACCTCCTCCAGCACTACATCCGCCCCGACGACTGGAGCACCGTCTCCGTGCGCAACGTGCCCCGCCTGAAGGTGGAGTACCAGGC
>JBBDIW010000114.1:0-10647 GCA_040880165.1 Gemmatimonadota bacterium
CCAGGATCGGGACGTGCCTGGGCGGCGTCCTCATCCAGGACGTGCGCGAGCTGGCCTCCGCATCGCGGGAGCAGGGCTTCGACATCGCCGTGCTCGCGGTGCCCGGTGCTGTCGTGCAGGAGGTGGCGGACCACGCGGTCGCCGCCGGCATCCGCGGCATCCTCAGCTTCGCGCCCACGCAGCTGCGCGTCCCGGCGGGTGTCGCGCTCAACGAGGTGAACATGGCTCTGGAACTCGAGTCGCTCTCCTTCGCGCTCCACTCGCAAGCGCCCGAGTCGCCGCTAGTCCGGGAGGAGACATGAGCATGGACAGCTCGCGTGTCTCGCTCGTCCAGACCGCCGCCCGCCTCCTGCGCGAGCGCCCGCGGCCCACGTCCGAGCTGGCGGAGGAGCTGATGAAGCTCTCCGGGAATCCGGAAGCGGCCGCGTCGGTCGTGCGGGCTCTCCTCGGTCCCGATCCACGCTTCCGGATGGACGAGGAGGGCGTGTGGTGGCTGCAGGAGGCGTTCCGCAGCGTCGGCTCGTCGCTGGACTTCCTGGATTACGCGGTGGTCGACCTGGAGACCACGGGCGGCGCGTACGGAAAGGGGCACCGCATCCTCGAAGTCGCCGTCGTCCGGATCCGGGACGGCGCGATCGCCGAGACCTTCCGGACCCTCGTGAACCCCGGGCGCTCGATCCCGTACGGCGTGACCCGCCTCACCGGCATCACCGACGCCATGGCGGCCCGGGCGCCCCACTTCGACGAAATCGCGCAGGAGCTCCTGGCGCACCTGCGCGGGCGCGTCTTCGTTGCGCACAACGTCCGATTCGACTGGTCCTTCATTCGCGACGAGCTGGAGTGCGCGCTCGGTGAGGTGCCGGACGTGCAGCGCATCTGCACGGTGCGCATGTCGCGCAAGCTCCTTCCCGCGCTCCGTCGCCACCACCTCGACGCGCTCTCGGCCCACTACGGGATCGAGATTCACGGGCGGCATCGTGCGTACGGCGACGCGCTCGCGACGGCCCGCATTCTGCTGCGACTGCTGGACGAGGCGGGGCGACGCGGCATCGCCGATCTCCACGCTCTCGTCACCCTGCTGGACGGGACCGCCTTCCGGCGCAAGGACGGCGCCGAAAACTCCCCCTCGGATTCGGAGGACGCGGCATGAGCACGCCCCACGACGCACCCGGAGCGCCCCCCGACCTCCCGCTCGTGCGGTCGCGGACGCTGGGCGACATGCGTATCCACGCGATCGAGGCCGGATTCCAGCGGCTGGACGGCGGCGCGATGTTCGGCGTCGTCCCGCGCCCCCTCTGGGAGCGACGCATCGCGCCGGACGAGCGGAACCGGATTCCGCTGGCGTTGCGGTGTCTCCTCGTGGAGACGCCCTCCGCGCTCGTCCTCGTGGACACGGGAATCGGGAACAAGGAGGAGGAGAAGTTCCGGGAGATCTACGGCGTCGAGAACGTCGGCTCTCCCACCCGCCTGGAGGACGGGATTCGCGCTGCGGGATTCGAGCCGGACGACATCGACATCGTCGTCAACACGCATCTCCATTTCGACCACGCAGGCGGAAATACCGTGCTTCGGGGCGACGGCTCGATCGTGCCCGCCTTCCCGAAGGCGCGCCACGTCGTGCAGGAGGAGGAGCTCGCGTTCGCTCACCTCCGCAACGAGCGGATCCGCGCGAGCTACATGGAGAAGAACTTCGATCCGATCGGGGACGCGGGGCTCTGGGATCTGGTGCGGGGGGAGACGGAGCTGATGGAGGGCATCCGGCTCCTTCCGACTCCGGGCCACACGCCGCACCACCAGTCGGTGCTGCTCGAGAGCGGCGGAGAATCCGCCTGCTTCCTGGCGGACGTCTGCCCCACCGTCGCGCACGTTCCCCTTCCATGGATCATGGGGTATGACCTCGAACCGCTGCGCACGCTGGAGTCGAAGCGGGCGCTCTGGCAACGGGCCCGGGACGAGGAGTGGCTTCTGATCTTCGAGCACGATCCGAAGATCGCGTGGGGCCGCCTCGACCCGGCCGAGAAGCGGCCCGTGCTCGTGCCCGAAACGGACGAGGGCGACGCGAAGTGAAGTTCGAGGCCATCGGCGGACGCCGGGCCTCTCGGACCGATGCAAGCGGCCGGCGCGGGGCCCGCGTGACCTGAAGTAGAAGTTGTTCTATCTTGTGCTACCATCCGGGGGCGGGCTCGATCCGCCGCCGGGGCCGCCCCCGCGTGGGGTGGGCCAACGACATTTTCGGAGTGAACGAATGAGCGATAAATCGACGACCCCCGTCCTCGTCGGCGCCGCCCGCACCCCCGTGGGGCGCTTCCTGGGCGGACTCAGCCCCCTCCAGGGCCCGCAGCTCGGCGCCGAGGCCATCCGTGCAGCGATCGGGCGGGCCGGAATCGACCCGTCCGAGATCGACGAAGTGGTGATGGGCAACGTCGTGTCGGCGGGCGAGGGTCAGGCCCCGGCGCGGCAGGCGGCGATCGGCGGCGGCGTGCCCGCCTCCGTCCCGGCGCTCACGATCAACAAGGTCTGCGGGTCGGGAATGAAGGCCGTGATGCTCGCGGCCCAGGCGATCCGCGCCGGGGACGCCAGGATGATCGTGGCGGGGGGCTTCGAATCGATGTCCAACGTGCCGTACTACCTCCGCGGACTGCGGGAGGGGGTCAAGTTCGGCAATCGCGAGGTGCAGGACGGGCTCATCCACGACGGCCTCTGGTGCTCGTTCGGGAGCTGCCACATGGGTGGCCACGCCGAGTACACGGCCGCGCAGGCGAAGGTGACCCGCGAGGAGGCGGACACGTTCTCGTTCCACTCGCACCAGAAGGCCGTGGCCGCGATCGACGCGGGACGCTTCCACGACGAGATCGTCGCGGTCGAAGTTCCCGGCCGGAAAGGGAGCACGACCGTCGATACGGACGAGAGCCCGCGCCGCGACACCTCCGTGGAGGCGCTCGCCCGGCTTCGCCCCGCCTTCCCGAAGGACGCGCCGGACGGGATCGAGGAACTCGTCGTCACGGCGGGCAACGCGCCGGGACTCAACGACGGGGCCGCGGCGGTGGTCGTGGTCTCGCAGGAGTACGCCGAGGCGAACGGGCTCGAGATCCTGGCGACCATCAATGCGTACGCCTCCGCGGGAGGCGAGCCGAAGGACCTCTTCTTCGCCCCGATCCAGGCGGTTCGGAACCTCATGAAGAAGGAGGGGACGGCGATGGACGACTACGGCCTGATCGAGGTGAACGAGGCCTTCGCCGTCCAGGCGCTGGCGGACATGAAGGCGTTGGAAATGGATCCGGAGCGGGTGAACGTGAACGGTGGCGCGGTCGCGCTGGGGCACCCCATCGGGGCTTCGGGCGCGCGGATCCTCGTCACGCTGCTGTATGCGATGAAGGATCGCGGCGTGGACACCGGGCTCGCGACGCTCTGCCTGGGGGGCGGCAACGCGGTGGCGATGTCCATCGGGCTCCCCCGTTGAGGAGGGAAGGAGCGGAAGCGCGGTGAAGACCGAGTCGGCGGGAATCCGGAATCGGCGCCGGATCCGTGACCGGCCGACGATCCGTGGAAAGGGAACGACTTCTGATTCATGACGAACACCGGAGTGGAGAGACGATGAGTGCACTGGGAAGCAACCTGAGAACGTGGGCGTCGCACGAGGTGGTGCCATCCAGGACCGGTCGCCGGTCCGTCGCGATCTCCGCCTTCGTCGTGGCCACCGCGCTCGGAGCGTACGCGATGGTCCCGCTCCCGTGGACGCCCGTTCCCATGACGCTCCAGCCGCTGGTCGTCATTCTGGCGGGCGCGCTCCTGGGGCCGATGCTCGGGGCGGCCGCGATGTCCACCTACCTGGTGATCGGCGCCCTGGGGCTGCCGGTCTTCTCCGGCGGCGGGGCAGGGGTGGCCTGGCTGATGGGGCCGACGGGCGGATACCTCCTCGCGTACCCGGCGGCCGCGCTCGTGACGGGATGGCTCGCCGGGGGACGCAATGCGGGTGCGGTGCGTCTGTTCGGCGCCCTCGCGGCGGGCATCGCGGTGGTCTACCTGGGCGGTGTCGCGCAACTCGCCCTCCTGACCGGCGGAACGCCCGCGAGCCTGCTCGCGCTGGGCGTGCTCCCGTTCGTGGCGGGCGACCTGGTCAAGGTCGTCCTCGCGCTCCTGGTCGCGCTCAGGCTGCGGCCGAAGACGCTGGACCGGGTCGCCCCCGAAGCGTGAGCCGGCGCCGCCGGCAGGGCGCCCGGTGCTGAGAGATCCGGAAGGGAGGCTGCGGCTCGGTTGGCGGGTCCTGCTCTTCCTGGCCCTCTTCCTCGGAGTCGCGGCCTTCGGGCTGCTCGTTCCGCTCCCGGGGATCCCGGGGGCCACCTTGCCGGTGCTGGTCGCCGCCCTCGTCGCGGGGTGGGTCCTTCTCGCGGTGGAGGGACGGCCGCCCGGGGCACTCGGCTTTCACCTGTCCCGCGCGGCGGGGAGGGAAACCGTGGCCGGACTGGCGCTGGGGATCGGGGTGGCGCTGCTGGCGGTCGCCGCGATCGCGCTGGCAGGGGGGCTCGGCTGGAGCCTGACGTCGTGGGAGGGGGTGACGGCGGGATCGGTGCTCCTGCCGGCGCTCGGAGCGCTCTGGCTCTTCACGATACCGGCGTTCGCCGAGGAGGCCCTCTTCCGCGGCTATCCCTTCCAGGCGCTCGCAGAGTCGTGGGGAACGGGAGCGGCCGTGCTGGTGACGTCGGCGCTCTTCGCGACGCTCCACCTGTGGAATCCGCATCTGACCGTACTGGGGCTGTTGAACATCTTCGCGGCCGGGGTGTTTCTCGGCGCGATCTACGTCCGCACCGCCAGCCTCTGGTGGGTGTGCGGGGTCCACCTGGGGTGGAACTGGGGGCACGGCTTCCTGACCGGGCTGCCGGTGAGCGGGCTCGACCTGGCGGAGAATCCGCTGATCGAGGCGTCGCAGCGTGGGCCGGACTGGCTCAGCGGCGGCGGCTTCGGGCCCGAGGGGAGCGCCCTGTCGGTCCTGGTGCTGCTCGGCGTCTCCGCCGCGTTCTGGCGCACGGAGCGGATCCGGCCGGAGCAGTTCGGACCGGGTGCCCTCCGCGACGCGCCTCTCTGGATCGGACGGATGCGACCGCGCGATCGGTCGATCGAGAAGGGAAGGGACGCCGCGACGTTCGAAGCGTAAACGACAATCCGGGTCATGCCGTGAGGGAGCGGAAATCACGATGGAAGTGAAGAACATTTCGGTGATCGGCGCGGGCACGATGGGCAACGGGATCGCCCACGTGGCTGCGCAGCATGGATACCAGGCGACCCTGGTGGACGTCTCCGAGGAAGCGCTGGACGCCGCCCGGGCCACGATCGAGCGAAACCTGGACCGCCAGGTGAAGAAGGGGAAGCTGGACGGGGCGGAGAAGGCGGCCGTTCTCGAGCGCATCCACACGGCGACCTCCGTCGCGGACGGCGTCCGCGAGGCGGATCTGGTGGTGGAAGCCGTGCCCGAGCGGGCTGAGCTCAAGTACGAGCTCTTCGGCGCGCTGGACGACGCCGCCCCCGAAGCCGCCATCCTCGCGAGCAACACCTCCTCGATCTCCATCACGGAGATCGCTGCCCGCACCCGCCGGCCCGCGCAGGTCATCGGGATGCACTTCATGAATCCCGTGCCGATGATGGCGCTGGTCGAGGTGATCCGCGGGCTGCAGACGGACGACGCGACGACGGCGCGCGTCATGGAGCTGTCGGTGGCGCTCGGCAAGACGCCGGTCGAGGTGAACGACTATCCCGGCTTCGTCTCGAACCGCGTTCTCATGCCGATGATCAACGAAGCCGTCTTCTGCCTGATGGAGGGCGTGGCGGAGGCGGACGCGATCGACACGGTGATGAGGCTGGGGATGAACCACCCGATGGGGCCGCTGGAACTCGCGGATCTCATCGGCCTCGACACCTGCCTCAACATCCTCGAAGTGCTGCACCGGGAGCTGGGGGACGACCGGTACCGTCCCTGTCCCCTCCTGAGGAAGTACGTGGCCGCCGGTTGGCTGGGCCGCAAGGCGGGACGCGGCTTCCACGCGTACGCCGACTGAAACGGCGGGCGCAGGTTGCCCTGCCGGGGTTGAAGCGAAAGAGACGGGCCGGAGGCGGGAGAAGGGAAACGGCGGGAGAACGTGGGCGGGCGGACGAACATGCGCAGACATGCACTCGAACCAGGCGAAGACATCGATGCTGACGGCTGAACAACTGGAGATCCGGGCGCTCGCCCGGGAGTTCGCGGCGGGCGAGATCCGGCCCCACGCCGCGGAATGGGACGCCCGGCGGGCGCTGGACGACGGGATCTTCGACAAGCTGGCGGAGCTGGGCTTCCTGGGGATGCTCGTTCCGGAGCGCTACGGAGGACTCGGGCTCGACGTGCCGACCTACCTCCTGGCGCTCGAAGCACTCGCCTGGGGCGACGCGAGCGTCGCGCTCGGCGTCGCGATCCAGAACGGACCGGTCGCCGGCATTCTCCTGAAGCACGGCACGGAGGCGCAGAAGGAGTCGTGGCTTCCGCGCATGGCGTCCGGGGAGGTCCTGATGGCGTTCGCGCTCTCCGAGGCGGAGGCGGGGAGCGACGCGGGCGGGCTTCAGACCGTGGCGACACGCGACGGAGACGGGTGGCGAATCACGGGCACCAAGCGATGGGTCACGAACGGGGACCGGGCGGGGGCAGCGCTCGTCTTCGCGCGCACCGGCACGGGCGACGACGACGGCATCGGCGCCTTCCTGGTGGAGCGGGGCCGGGAGGGGTACGAGGTGGGTCGCAGGGAGACCACGCTTGGCCTGAGCGCATCCGAGACCGTGGAAGTGAAGCTCGACCAGGTGCGCGTCGCAGCGGACGCGCTCGTGGGAGAACCCGGCGGTGGCCTCGGCCACGCGCTCGAGGCGCTGGTGCTGGGACGCACCGGAATCGCCGCGCAGGCCATCGGGATCGCGCAGGCCGCGCTCGAGCACGCCACGCGCTACGGCGTGGAGCGCGAGCAGTTCGGCCGGGCGATCGCGGATTTCGGCGCGATCCAGTTCAAGCTGGCGGACATGGCGGCGCGGATCGCGGGTGCCCGCGCCCTGACGCTCGAGGTCGGACGGGAGCTCGAGCAGGAACGGGAGGAGGGGGCGGACGGCGCGGGTCGGAACGCGCACGGTGCAGCGCCCCTCGCCGCCCGTGCCGCGATGGCGAAGCTGCTGGCGAGCGAGGCGGCCATGTGGGTGACGAACCAGGCCGTGCAGATCTACGGCGGATACGGCTACATGCGCGATTATCCGGTGGAGAAGTTGATGCGGGACGCCAAGGGGACCGAGATCTACGAAGGGACGAGCGAGATCCTGCGTCTGGTGATCGCGCGGGAGGTCGTGGGGGCGGAGCGCGCCGGAAACGGGTAGATTGCGCGGGCTGGACCGAGGGGTCGGGGAGGGAATGGACGAGGATCGCCAGGTGAGGATCGAACTTCATGGGGACGAGGATCCCCATTCACGAATCGAACGGAGTCACAGCGGATGAAAGTCTTTGATCTGATGGCCACCCAGGAGCACGAGCAGCTCGTCTTCTGGTCCGATCCCGCGGTCGGGTACAAGGGGATCATCGCGATCCACGACACGACCCTGGGACCGGCGCTCGGCGGAACCCGCTTCTGGAACTATGCCAGCGACGAGGAGGCGATCATCGACGTCCTCCGCCTCGCCCAGGGAATGACCTACAAGGCGGCGATCGCGGGGCTCAACCTCGGGGGCGGCAAGTCCGTCATCATCGGCGACAACCGCGTGCAGGAGCGCGAGATGATCTTCCGCGCCCACGGGCGGGCCGTCGAGACGCTCAAGGGGCGCTACGTCACGGCCGAGGACGTGGGGACGAGTGTGGACGACATGGAATACGTCCGCATGGAGACGAGTTCCGTCGCCGGCCTCTTCAGCGGCTCCGGCGACCCTTCACCGGTCACCGCGCACGGCGTGTACCAGGGAGTGAAGGCCTGCGCGCAGGAGCGGTACGGCGACGACAGCCTGGAGGGGAAGCACATCACGGTGCAGGGGCTCGGGCACGTGGGCTACCACCTCTGCGCCGACCTCGCGAAGGAGGGCGCGCGGCTGACGGTCACGGACATCTACCCCGAGCGGGTGCAGCGCATCGTCGAGGAGTTCGGGGCCACGGCGGTGGAGCCGGACGCGATCTACGCGGTCAAGGCGGACATCTTTGCGCCGTGCGCCCTGGGCGCGGTCATCTGCGATGACACGCTCGCGGTGCTCGACGTGGACATCGTCGCGGGCGCGGCGAACAACCAGCTGGCGGAGCCCCGGCACGGCGAGGAGCTCTTCCGCCGGAAGATCCTCTACGCGCCGGACTACGTCATCAACGCCGGCGGCCTGATCAACGTGTACGGGGAGCTCGACGGGTGGAGCGCGGAGCGGAGCTTCCGCAAGGCGAAGGAGATCTACGCGACGCTGCTCCGCATCTTCAGGCGCGCGAAGGAGGAGGGCGTCTCCACGGACAAGGCGGCGGACAAGGTCGCCCGGCAGCGCATCGAGGAAGCGCGACACCTCCACAGGAGCACGGTCTGAGCGATGACGGCAGACACGCGAGCAGGGGCCGGCGGCCCGGGAGCGGGACGATGAGCGATCGCATGGAGGCCCTGCGGGAGGCGGATCCCGAGATCTGGGAGACGATCCGGCTGGAGGCGGGGCGTCAGGGGTCCCAGCTCGAGCTCATCGCGAGTGAGAACTTCGTCTCCGAGGCGGTGCTCGAGGCGGCGGGGACGGTTCTTACGAACAAGTACGCGGAGGGACTGCCCGGGAAGCGCTACTACGGCGGGTGCGAGTACGTGGACATCGTCGAGGACCTCGCGCGCGACCGGGCGAAGGAGTTGTTCGGAGCGGACCACGCCAACGTCCAGCCGCATTCGGGCGCGCAGGCGAACATGGCCGCGTACCTCGCCTTCCTCTCCCCCGGCGACCGCATTCTCGGGATGAATCTCAGCCACGGGGGGCACCTCACCCACGGCTCTCCGGTCAACTTCAGCGGACAGCTGTTCGAGGTGAGCGCGTACGGGGTGCGGGAAAGCGACGCCCGGATCGACTACGACGCGCTGAGGAAGCAGGCTCTCGCCGAGCGCCCGAAGATGATCATCGCCGGCGCCAGCGCCTACGCGCGCATCATCGACTTCACCGCGTTCGGGGAGATCGCGCGGGAGGCGGGAGCGCTCCTCCTCGTGGACATGGCGCACATCGCCGGACTGGTGGCCGCGGGCGTTCATCCCTCGCCGGTGCCGCACGCGGACATCGTGACGACCACGACGCACAAGACGCTGCGCGGGCCGCGCGGCGGGCTCATCCTGTGCCGGACGGAGCACGCGAAGGCGATCGACAAGTCCGTCTTCCCGGGGATGCAGGGGGGGCCGCTCATGCACGTGATCGCCGCCAAGGCGGTCGCACTGAAGGAGGCGCTCCGCCCCGACTTCGCGGTCTACGCGCGGCAGATCGTGGCGAACGCGCAGGCGCTGGGGGAGACGCTCGTGGAGCGCGGCTTCCGGCTCGTGAGCGGCGGCACGGACAACCACCTCGTTCTCGTGGATCTCGGCGACGGGGAGCTCACGGGGAAGGCGGGGGAAGAGGCGCTCGAGGCGGCCGGGATGACGGTGAACAAGAATACGGTGCCGGGGGAGCGGCGCTCTCCCTTCGTGACGTCCGGCCTGCGCATCGGGACGCCCGCCGTCACCACCCGCGGCATGCGCGAGGACGAGATGCGGCGCATCGGCAACTGGATCGCGGACGTTCTCGCCGAGCCCGGAAGCGACGAGACGCGAAAGCGCGTGCGCGAGGAGATCCGGGCGCTCTGCAACGCGTTTCCCCTCTACCCGGAGCGCGCCGCGGCGATCTGAGCGAGAAGCTTGAGCGGCGGCCCGAGGGCCCGCTCCGGTGGGTGCCGCGGGGGGCGAAACGCGCAAGGGCTGGCGTCCGTG
Source organism: Gemmatimonadota bacterium (assembly GCA_040880165.1). Taxonomy (GTDB): domain Bacteria; phylum Gemmatimonadota; class Gemmatimonadetes; order Longimicrobiales; family Gaopeijiaceae; genus JBBDIW01. The sequence continues at coordinate 9,948 of JBBDIW010000114.1, forward strand.
GCCCAAGAGCGTAAGATTTTATCATGTCCAATCTGCAGTTCGCCGACCATGTCCTCGACCAACTGAGGGAGCGGAATCCCCGCTTCCAGGCCGAGGCCTACCTGTTCCTGCTCGCCGCGCTCCACGCGATCATGGAGTCGCTGGAGCGCCCCCGGCACATCTCGGGGCGCGAGCTGGCGGAGGGGGTGCGGACGCTTGCGCTCGGGCGCTTCGGACTGCTGGCGCGGACCGTGCTCGAGCACTGGGGCATTCATTCCACGGACGATCTGGGCGAGATCGTCTTCGCGCTGGTCGACTGCGGGGTGCTCACGAAGCAGGAGTGCGACACGCGGAAAGACTTCAGCGAGATCTTCGATTTCGAGGAAGTCTTCGAGAGGGATTATCCGTGGGACGAGGCGTGGGCGGCGCCGTCAACGGGCGAGAGCTGAGGGTCGGGTCGCGGCGCGAATGGCCGGACGATCGGGCTGAGCCGCACCGCCCCGCGCCGCGGATTCTGGAACGCAGGGCCTTTTCAACGTCGGCGGGAGGGGATGAACATGGCGGATGAACGCGAGTACCCACGGTGCCAGAAGTGTGACAAGGGGCTGCTCCTGCCCCTCTCCGACTACGGGCGGGACGGGGCCCCGATCCGGTTCAAGGCGTGGGTCTGCTCGAACCCGGAGTGCGGCTTCAACATCCGGATCGACAACGGCGAGATCAC
>JBBDIW010000115.1:0-10275 GCA_040880165.1 Gemmatimonadota bacterium
CCCCCCCGGGGGGGGGGGCCGGCCGCGGCCGAGCCCCTTCCGAGACAGCGGGTGGCGGACCAACTGCACGACGAAGAACCCCGCGGAGGGCCCGGAGCATGAGCGATACGAGGAAGAACGAGGGACGGCAGGGGGTGCTCGCCTCCTTCGACTACCTGGATTCGGCGGTGGACAGCGTGAAGAGCCTCCGCAAGGCGGGGTACCGGGACATCACCACCTACGGCCCCCTCCCGGAGCACCACCTGGAGGAGGCGCTCGGATACGGGCCGAGTCCCGTGCGCGTCTTCACTTTGGTCGGCGCGCTCACGGGTGCGGCGGCCGGTCTGGGCTTCACCATGTTCACGTCGCTGGACTGGCCGCTCATCACGGGCGGGAAGCCGGTCCTCTCCATTCCCGCCTACGTGCCCATCATCTTCGAGATGATGGTTCTCTTCGGCGTGCTGGCGACGATAATCGGGCTCCTCGTCCACATGAAGCTGCCGCACCTGAGACCGCTGGTTGTCTACGACCCGGACTTCTCCGGCGGCCGATTCGGCGTCTACGTCAGCGCACCGGGCAACGAGATCGACAAGGTACGCGAGATACTCCATGCGAACGAACCGGCGGAAATCCGGGAAGATCCCGAGGGAGAAGCGAATGCGTAAGGCCGGAGTCCTGCTCGCGGCGGCCTTCGTCGTCTTCACCGGGTGCTCCCCGATGGACGACGCGCTGGTCGCGGTGTTCGGGCGCAGCATGAGAGATCAACCCTCCTTCGATCCCTACGAGAATCCGCGCATGCCGGCGGAGGGGTCGGTGCCGTTCGCGGCGGGCAATTACCCGTCGGACGCGGGCTCGATCAACACGGGGCAGCCCGGGATGATGGCGAGTCCCCCGCCCGCGTTCACCCAGCTGCAGGTCCTGCAGCAGGCGGATGTCGTCACGAACCTGCAGAACCCGGTTCCGGCCACCGCGGAATCGCTGGCGCGGGGCGAGGAGATGTATCTGAGGACGTGCGCGCCCTGCCACGGTCCGGACGGGAGCGGGGCCACGGGATACGTCGTCCCGGCGGGCTTTCCGCCTTTCCCGCTGACGGCGGACAATGTCGTGGCGTATCCGGACGGCTACCTCTACGGCATCATCCGGGTCGGGCGCGGACTGATGCCGGCGTACGGACACCAGGTCACGAACTTCGACCGTTGGCACATCGTGAATTACGTTCGGCAGTTGCAGCAGGGGGCCTCCGCGGGGGGCGCCGGCGGCGCCGCTTCCGACGATTCGGACTCGGATTGAGGTAGAAGAAAGCGATGCACGATATCCAGCCGGCCAACGACATCAAGGCCACGTACCTTCCGAGGTCCAGGGGACTGACCTTCCTGTTCGGCGGGCTCTTTCTCGTCGGGCTGCTCGCCTTCGTCGTCACGCTGGTCCAGGATCCGGACCGCGCCTGGCGTGCGTACGTCGTGAACTGGCTCTACTTCACCAGCATCGCGATGGGCGCGGTGATGCTCTCCGTCGTGACGACGATCACCAGCGCGAAATGGAACTGGTCGGTGCGACGCGCGAGTCTCGCCTTCTCGGCCTTTCTCCCGCTGTCGTTCCTTCTCTTTCTGCCGATGCTCACCCTGCGGGAGCGGTACTTCCCGTGGATCGAGGCGATGGAGTGGGATCCGATCGTCCAGGCCAAGTCCGCGTATCTGAACATTCCCTTTCTGGTCACGCGGAACGTCCTGGGTCTCGCGCTCCTCTTCTCGCTGGCGCTCTACTTCGCCTACCTGGCCCTCCGTCCCGACATGGGGCTGACGGAGCCGGGGGACGAGGACGAGGCGCGGAAGGGGTGGCGCGAGCGCTTCACCCAGGGGTGGCTCGGGCAGGAGGCGGAAGAGGTGCACTCGTGGAGCAGGATGAAGCGGGTGGGTCCGGCGATCGCGCTCGCCTACGCCGTCGTGATGTCGGTGGTGATCTTCGACTTCGCGATGTCGCTCGAGCCGCACTGGTTCTCCACCCTCTTCGGAGGCTGGTTCTTCATGGGCGCGTTCTGGGGCGGCATTGCGGCGACGGCCCTGGTCTCGGTCTGGCTGAAGGGCCGCCGGGACGACTGGAACGCGTACATCGGTGTCCAGCAGCTGCACGACCTGGGCAAGCTGACCTTCGCCTTCACGGTCTTCTGGGCCTACCTCTTCTGGTCGCAGTACATCGTGATCTGGTACGGCAAGCTCCCGTGGGAGCAGGCCTGGGTCATCCGGCGCTCGACGGAGCCGTGGACCTGGCTCTCCATCCTGGTGCTGATGCTGTGCTTCATCGTCCCGTTCGTGGGTCTGCTCGGGAAGAAGCCCAAGACCACCCCCAGGGTGCTCGGCTTCTTCGCCCTCGTCGTCCTGGTGGGCCTCTGGTTCGAGCGCTACCTGCTGGTGGTGCCTTCCATCCACCACGAAGGGGCCGTGATCTCCGTGTGGGAGCCGCTCATCGGGCTGATGTTCCTGGGGCTCTTCCTGGGCGCCGTGCGCTGGTTCCTCACCTCCTTCCCGGTGATCCAGATCTGGCAGGCGCCCGCGGATCCGGAGGCGCTGGAAATGGAGCTGCGGGGGGATGAGCTGCAGGCGGGTGTCCGGCACGCCGGGGGAGCCGCGCGGACGCGGTAGTCGGGCTTTCCGCAGCACGGGCTTCTGCGGGGCCGTTGCCGTTGCCGACGCCGGTGCGTCGAAACGGCTCGTCCGTTCCGCCGTCGCTCGGCTGCCGCAATGACGCTCGACTCGGGCCTCCACCTCGCCCCCGGAGCGGCACGACCCCTTCCCAGCGGTCCCTGTACTTCTTCAACGGCCTTCAAGTACAGGGCCGTTGAGGAAGGGCGGATTCAGCCAGTCGGAGTTGCCCCGATGGCCCCCCCGGCCCTGGGTGCCCTTGAGCTCTGCTCTGCCTCGATCGAAAAGCCCGCGCGGAGGGGCGGACGCGTGAGGCTCTCGGGGCACGCCCGCGGGGCCGAGGATGCCTCCGGGGGAGAGAGGGTGCGCGAGGGTGAACGGGTCGTGCGGGAAGAAGGGAGTCCTGCGGCGCGGAAGCGAACTCGACGGGGCGGAGGGGGGATTCCGGCGGCGCAAAGTGTGCTGGAGGCTCGAAAAGTCGGAGACGAGGGGAAGGATGGCGCAGGATGATCGGCCGAAAGTTCCACGCAAGGTGCGTGAACGATTGAGTGGAAGATCGGGGCCCTGTGCGGGCCCCGATCTTCCACACATCCTCGGACTTCCGCTTGGATGGAGGATTCGGGTCCCCTGAGGGACCCAATCCTCCACGTACCATTCTTCTCGCGCTTGCGTGGAAGTTTCGGCCGTCCGTCGATGGACGGAGCGCCGGCGGCCGCATCCGCGCCGCATCGTCATGCCTCCGCTTTACCTGACAGCGTTCCGTGCGAATGGGGATGCCTCGAGTTCAGCGGCGACATCGGGCGAAATCCGACACCTCCGTCAATTCTGCCCATCCCGAAACGACGATTCGCACGAGATTCGGCGTTCACGTGAACCATCAGAGGAGACGAGCGCGCGCGTCGGCTCAGCCGGCGCTCAGTCTCTCCAGCACCTCTTCGTGCAGCGCCCCGTTCGTGGAGATCCCGGACCCGCCGTGGATCGTCGCCGTCCCGTCGCGGCTCGTGAAGCGTCCGCCGGCCTCCGTCAGGATCGTGAGGAAGGGGGCGGCGTCCCAGAGGGAAAACTCCGGGTCCACCATGACCTCGGCCCTTCCCGTGGCGACCAGCACGTGGCCGTAGCAGTCCCCCCACGTGCGGGCGAACGAAGCCTCCTCCGCCATCTTTCGCCATCCCGATCCGGGAATCACGCGGCCGACCCGCTCGGCGTCGGTGGTGAGGACGAGCGCCTGCGCCAGGTCTGTCACGCCGGATACCCTGCAGGGCTCGCCGTTCCAGCGGCACCCTTCGCCGTGCCCCGCGGCGACCGTTTCGTCCAGGGCGGGAAAGTGGGCCACTCCGACGACAGGCTCTCCCGCAACCTCCACGCCGATCAGGACGCCGTAGAGGGGGATGCCGCGCATGAAGGAGCGCGTTCCGTCGATGGGATCGAGGATCCAGCGGACGCGGGCGTCCGGGTTGGTCTCAGGGAACTCCTCGCCCAGCACGCCGTGCGAAGGGAAGCGCTCGCGGACCCGCTCGCGGATGTGCGTCTCTGCTGCCCTGTCCGCCTGGGTCACGGGGCTGCCGTCCGCTTTCGCCTCGGCGTCCACGAGGCTGCCGAACCAGCGCAGGGTGATCTCCCCCGCCTCGTGCGCAAACGCCTCCGCCGCCTCCAGGAGCTCGCGGATCTCGGGCTGCCGTACGGGGTCGGTCATTCGGTGATCAGGAAGGGGTCGATGTCCGCCTTCTCGTTCTTCGCCCGGTACATGTCGCGGTCAGCGGCCTCGATGAGCTCTTCCGGATACTTCATCGAGGTCGAGTACTCCGCGACGCCGTAGCTCATGGAGAGTCCGTGCCGGGAGAGCGACGGCTCCTGCGCAACCCGGGCCAGGACCCGCAGGGCGTGATTGTCCGCCCCGATCCGGGGCGTGTCCGAGAGCACCGAGAAGAACTCGTCGCCCCCGTAGCGCGAGACGAGGTTCATCGCGCGGGATTCCTCGGCCAGGATCCGGCCGAGCACGCGCAGCGCCTGGTCGCCCGCCACGTGCCCGAGCGTGTCGTTGTACGCCTTGAAGTTGTCGAGGTCGAAGAGCACCACCGAGAGGTCCCGCCCCCGCCGCGCCGCCGCGATCTCGCGCTCCAGGTGCATCTGGAGGTGGCGCCGGTTGGGCAGGCCGGTTAGCGGGTCGGTGAGCGAGAGCGCCTGCAGACTGGCGTGCAGCCGAGCGTTGTCCAGCGCCACGGAACCCTGGCTCGCGAGCCGCTGGAGCAGCTTTCCGTCCTCGTCGCTGAAGTGACGGGTCTCCCCGGTGCACGCCACGAGCGCACCCGCCACCCGCTCCTCGATGATGAGGGGAACCACGAGTGCGCTCTGTGCCTGCAGAAAGGCCTTCTCCTCGCCGGACAGCTTCGCCGCGCCGGGGATGTCCACCAGGATTACGGGGCGACGCTCCTCCACGAGCTGGTGGGTGAGGGGCGCGGCGATCCGCACTTCTCCCCCCACAGGCAGGCTCAGGCTCCCCACGGAGGCCGCGGTCGTCACGAGCCCCGACTCCAGGAACCAGACGGAGGCACCGTCCACCTCGAGGAGCTCGAGCACGGCGCTGGCCACCTTCTTCAGCACTTCCTGGGAATCCAGGAATCCGGTGAGCGCGCGTCCGATCTCCTCGATCCGTTCCGCCTCGAGCCGGCGCCGGTTGAGCTCGGTGACGTGGCGAGCGTTCTCCATCGCCACCGCCGCGATATCCGCGATCCCCTGGAGGATCTCGAGGTCCGCTTCGTCGTAGGCCTGGAAGCGGTAGCTCTGGGCGCTGATGGCGCCCACGACCTCACCCTTGTAGCGCAGCGGTGCGGAGATGGCAGAGCGCGTCACCTCCGAGTCCTCCTCTCCCAGGACGAGGACGGAAAGGCCCTGGAGCCGGTCGCTGACGAGCGAACCGCGGGCGTGGCGGATCACGTCGCTGTCGGAGCCCTTGTACGTGATCTCGACCCGCTGCTCGTCCCCCTGGTCCGCGTAGAAGACGATGGTGGCAAGGTCGCTCACACGGTCGTAGAGCGAGATGTAGAAGCCGGTCGCTTCCACGATGCGCGACGTCTCCCGGAAGATCGCCTGGTAGAGATCCTCGGGACTCAGCGTTTCCGTGAGAGACCGCCCGATGTCGAGAAGAACGCGGTAGCGCTCCTCCAGACTCGGTTTGGTGGCTCTCTGATCTGGCTCTGACATTCGGAAACACCGACCGGGAAACCGGGTGCGCGCAAGCTTCTTCTTCAATTCGGAAGATAGATCGTTCGCAGCGTGCGCGGCAACAGACACGTTCTTCTACTTTTCCTCGAGCCGATCCAGGTAGTGCCCGATCTCGAAGCCGACGGCCTGCACGAGCCCCGCCTCCTGCCGGTCCGGCTCCGCGCGCGCGAGGAGCGTCCGGAGCGTTCGCATGACGTTCTCCGGAGGGCGGGACTTGAAGAACTCGATGCGGTCCAGGCCGCCCTGCAGGGCCCGGTACATCTGCTCCAGCTCCCCTTGCGGAGCGGGGGGCGTCGCGCGGCGACCGCTCGGAAGCGGTGTGGAATCGTCCTGCCGGGCGATGAAGATCTCGTAGGCCAGGATCAGAAAGGCCTGGGCGAGGTTGAGGCTCGAGTATTCCTCGTCCGTCGGAATGATCGCGATGCCGTTGCAGAGGTCCAGCCCCTGGTTCGACAGCCCGCGGTCCTCGCGCCCGAAGAGGAGCGCCACCGTTCCCCCTTCCGCCGCCCGCGCCACGACCTTCGGGCCCCATTCGCGCGCCCAGCCGTAGTTGCGGTGCGCGGTGCGCGCGCGGGCGGACGCGCCGAGCACGAAGGTCGCGTCGGCGACGGCCTCCTCCAGCGTGTCGAAGCGCTCGGTGGCCTCGACCAGCGGCTCGCTCCGGTGGGCGATTCCGGAGATGCGCGTGGCGTCGAACTCCCCCGGCCGCACCAGCCGCAGCCGCGTCAGCCCCATGTTGTTCATGGCGCGCACGACGCCGGCGATGTTCACCAGCTTCTGCGGCTCGTCGAGGACGACGACGATGTTGTCCAGCGGACCGGCCAGGGGGTTCACCGCAGAAGGAGCTTGGCGATGGTCTGGAGCTGCATGTTCGTCGTGCCCTCGTAGATCGTGCCGATCTTGGCGTCGCGGTAGAATTTTTCCACGGGGTATTCGCGCGTGAAGCCGTACCCGCCGTGCAGGTCGATGCACTCGGAGGCGACGCGCTGCGCCACCTGCGACGAAAAGAGCTTGGCCATGGCGGCCTGCGTGAGGAAGGGCTTGCCGGCGTCCTTGAGCCGCGCGGCGTTGTAGACGAGCAGCCGCGCCGCCTCGATCTCGGTGGCCATCGCGGCGAGCTGGAACTGGACGCCCTGGAAATCCGAGATGGAGCGGCCGAACTGCTCGCGCTCCTTGGTATAGCGGATCGTGGCGTCCAGTGCGCCCTCTGCCAATCCGAGCATCTGGGCGCCGATGCCGATGCGCCCCTCGTTCAGCGTCTCGATCGCCACCTTGTACCCCTTGCCGGCTTCGCCGAGCACGTTCGCCGCGGGAATCCGGCACCCCTGCAGCACGAGCTCGGTGGTGGACGAGGCGCGGATGCCGAGCTTGTCCTCCTTCTTGCCGACGCTGAATCCGTCGGTCTCGCGCTCCACGAGGAAGGCGGTGATCCCCTGGTATCCCGCCTCCGGATCCATGGTGGCGAAGACGATGTAGATGCCGGCTTCGTCTCCGTTCGTGATCCAGAGCTTCTGCCCGTCCAGGACCCAGTCGTCGCCGTCGCGGCTCGCGCGGCAGCCGAGCGCAAAGGCGTCGGATCCGCTCCCGGCCTCGGAAAGGGCGTACGCCCCCACCACTTCGCTGGCCAGGCGGGGGAGGAAGCGCTCCTTCTGGTCTTCCGTGCCCCAGCGCAGAAACGCGTTGTTCACGAGCGTGTTCTGCACGTCCACGACCACGGCGACGGCCGGGTCGACGCGCGACAGCTCCTCGACGACGAGCACGGACGTGAAGAACGCGCTGCCGGCACCGCCGAAGCGCTCGGGCACCTCGATGCCCATCAGCCCGAGCTCGAAGAGCTGTGCGATGAGCGAGGGATCCATCTTCTGCGCCTCGTCCATCGCGGAAACCTTCGGGGCTACTTCGGACACCGCGAAATCCCTCACCGCTTCCTGGAACATCCGCTCCTCGTCCGTGAGGGTGGTGAGCGCGGCGGGTGCGGTATCGGGAAGAATGCTGGCCATCCAGGTCCTCGGCGAGTTCGGGTTCGGGCGACGGCTGCCACGGAGCGATGCGTGAACGGCAGCACCCCAATCTACCCGACGGGCGGAAATCAGAACAGACATCCGGAGCGCGACAGGCGTCGATGAAAGTAAAACGGCCGGAAGGACGGGTGCCGGAAGTGCCGAACGGGGGTGCGCATCGGGCGCACTTGCGCGTGCGGGCGTGCCGGAACCTTGACGGCTCCCGAACCTCTTCTCTATAGTCACCCGCCGCTTCCGGCACCCATGCAGAAGAACCCTGGAGGTAGAGGTCATGTCCGAGATTCCCGACGGTCTGCTTTACACGGAGGAGCACGAGTACCTGAAGGCGACCGACGAGGACGGCGTCTACCTGGTGGGCATCACCGACTACGCGCAGGGCGAGCTGGGCGACATCGTGTACCTGGAGCTCCCGGGCGTCGGTGACAGCTTCGCGAAGATGGACACCTTCGGGACGATCGAGGCGGTGAAGGCGGTGAGCGACCTCTTCGCTCCGCTGGCCGGCGAGGTCGTCGAGGTGAACCCCGAACTGGACGACGACCCGTCCCTCGTGAACTCGGACCCGTACGGTGCGGGATGGATGATCCGCCTCCGGCTGAAGGACGCATCCGAGGCGGAAGGGCTCCTCGACGCCGCGGCGTACTCCGCGCTCGTCGGGGGGTAATCCGGACGGCCGGCGCGCCAGCCGGGTCGCGGGCGGCCGACAGCCGCGACCCGTGCCGGGGTCGCGGCTGTGCTGTTATTATCCCCCTCCGGATTCGATCCCGAATTCGGGCCGCGGGCCCGGCCGAAGCTCCGACAGAAGTTTTGATCGAACCTCTGACCGAACGAGACGAGATGTCCCTGACCATCGACGCAGCGGGCGACTTTCTTCGCCGTCACATCGGACCCCGTGACGACGACATCGAGCAGATGCTGGAGACGCTGGGGTACGGCTCCCTATCCGAGCTCATGGCGGACGCGATCCCGGAGTCGATCCGGAGCGAGGGCGATCCGGACATCGACGAGGCGGTGTCGGAACAGGACCTTCTGGCACGGCTGACCGAGATCGCGGGGGAAAACAAGATCTGCCGCTCGTTCATCGGGATGGGCTACTCGGGGACGATTCTTCCCCCGGTCATCCAGCGCAACATCCTCGAGAACCCCGGCTGGTACACGCAGTACACGCCGTACCAGGCCGAGATCGCACAGGGACGGCTGGAGGCGCTTCTCAACTTTCAGACGATGATCATCGACCTGACGGGGCTCGAGATCGCGAACGCCTCCCTCCTGGACGAGGGTACGGCTGCGGCGGAGGCGATGACGCTCTTCCACGGCGAGACGCGGGGCGACGCGCGGAACGTCTTCTTCGTCTCCGAGCTCTGCCACCCGCAGACGATCGAGGTCGTGAAGACGCGGGCGGAGCCGGTGGGCGTGGAGGTGGTCGTCGGAAACCACGAGAGCTTCGACTTCGAGGGCGCGATGGAGGGGCGGGTCTTCGGCGTGCTGCTGCAGTATCCCGCCTCCGACGGCGCCGTGATCGACTACAGCGGCTTCTGCGACACGGCGCACGACGCGGGCGCGCTCGTCGTCGTGGCGACCGACCTGCTCAGCCTGACCCTGCTGCGGCCGCCGGGGGAATTCGGCGCGGACGTCGCGGTCGGGAGCAGCCAGCGCTTCGGCGTTCCCCCGGGGTACGGCGGACCGCACGCCGCCTTCATGGCGACGCGGGACGAGTTCAAGCGGAAGATCCCCGGCCGGATCATCGGCGTCTCGGTGGACGCGGACGGCAACCCTGCGCTCCGCATGGCGCTCCAGACGCGCGAGCAGCACATCCGACGCGAAAAGGCGACGTCGAACATCTGCACGGCGCAGGTGCTCCTCGCGGTCATCGCGGGGATGTACGCGGTCTACCACGGCCCGCAGGGGCTGACGGCGATCGCCCGCCGGATCCACGCCCTGGCGACGGTGCTCGCCGCGGGGCTCGAGGAGCAGGGACACGCGGTGCTCCACAAGCACTTCTTCGACACGCTCCGGGTGCGTCCCGGCGGCGAGGACGACGAGGGGGCCGCGCGCGTGCTCGCTTCGGCCGAGGCGATGGACATCAACCTGCGGGACTTCGGCGACGGAACGGTGGGCATCGCGCTGGACGAGCGGACCGCGCCCGAGGACGTGGACGACCTGCTCGCCGCCTTTGCGGGCGACATGAGCGGCGGGGGAACGGCCGGCGGGCCCGGCGCGGCGCACGAGCTCGCCCGCTCGATCGACTCCGCCGACTTCGCGGAAGGGATGTCCCGGACCTCGCCCTTCATGGAGCACCCTGTCTTCCACCAGTACCATTCGGAAACCGAGATGCTCCGGTACATGCACCGGCTCGAGGCGCGCGACCTCTCGCTCAACACGAGCATGATCCCGCTCGGCTCGTGCACCATGAAGCT
>JBBDIW010000116.1:0-1656 GCA_040880165.1 Gemmatimonadota bacterium
CGTACTGACGTACGCCTCAGTCGCCGCGCCTTGCCCACCGCACTCTCGCATCCCGTTTGACGCCCCCCACACGGGGGTGGGTTCCCTGGGCTATGCCGGGGGTGATCCTGGGGGGGCGGCTTTGCTTCGCTCGCCTTTGGGTCTGATTCGCGGCTTTTGCTTCCTGGGCACTCCTTCGCCTTCGGGGGGGCGGCTTTTCTGGTGGGCTTTCCGGGGCGGCTTTGCTTCGCTCGCCTTTGGATCTTGCTCGCGGCTTTTGCTTCCTGGGCCCTTTCTTCGTCTTCCGGGGAATCCGGCTTTTCTTGTGGGGCATCGGGGGGCCGCATTGCTTCGCTCGGCTTTGGGTCTGACTCGCGGCTTGCGCTTTCTGCGCCCTTCCTTGCCTTCGGGGGATCAAGCTGGGGCTTTTTCAAGCGGCTTTGGCTTCGCTCGCCTTCTGGTCGGGATCGCGGCCTGCTTTTGCGTACTACTGCGCCTTCGGGGACAGCTTTTCAGGTGAGGCTTTTTGGGGGCTGCTCGACGTTTCAGAGGGGTGGTTCAGATTCAAGGCCGCCACTGATGAGGGACGCGATCATGACGAAGTCCAGGCGGAGATCGTGACGCGAGCGCGATCGCGACGAGGCGGCGGATGTGCTGCCCAGACTTCCACGCAGGAGCGGTGGATGACTCCGTGGAAGATCGGGTACCCGTGAGGGCCCCAGACTTCCACGCAAGCGCGACGGACCAGACTCGTGGAGGATCGGGGCCCTGTACGGTACCCAAAGTTCCACGCAAGCTCTGGAGGTGGCTTGCGTGGAAGATTGGGCCACTCGTCCGGCCGGGGGCGACCCATCCGGCCATGCGCGCCGCCCACTCGACGCCCCGGCGCCTCGATCGAAAGCGCCCCCAATCGTCAAGAGGCCGAGAAGGGCCCCCATCGGATCGGGCCCCGGCGCCAGATGTGAAAACGGTCTGCCCACCCGGAACGTCGAGGAGCCGAAGGAACGGGCACCTCCTGCAACCGCATCCCGGTCGCGCACCTCGTCCGAGTTTCCCCAGGATTCTGAGCACCCCTCCGAAACGTCGAGGAGCCCCTTTTCTGAGGGAGGGTGCTTCCCTCGCCTACCGATCGAGCGCTGCGCGCGTCAGCTTGCCGGGTGGGGATTCAGGCTTGCTCGGACTTCTTCAGGCGCTGGCCTTCAGCGCTTTCAGGGAGTCCTCGCCGTAGAACATCCCGATGTACTTGCTCTGGATGGGGGTGATGCGACGGACGGCCCAGACGAGCTGAACATGGTTCGGCTCGCCGGGGACGCTGAGCAGGCGCATGCCGGCCTCCTCCGGGACCTGGTTCGCCTTGCGGTTGTTGCAGGAGGAGCAGGCCGTGACGACGTTGTCCCAGCTGTTCCCTCCGCCACGCGACACCGGCAGGACGTGGTCGCGCGTGAGGAACTGCCGGCCGCGCAGCTCGTGCTGGCCGCGACCGCAGTACTGGCAGCTGTATCCGTCGCGCGCGAAGAGGAAGGTGTTCGTCACCTGCCGGCGGAACTTGCGCGGCACGTGTACGAAGCGCACGAGGCGGATCACGGAAGGGGACGGCAGCCGCTCCCGCTCGGATCGGAAGAGCCCCTCGTCCACCTCGAGGATCTCCGCCTTCCGGTCGATCACGAGCCGGATCGC
>JBBDIW010000116.1:1756-7944 GCA_040880165.1 Gemmatimonadota bacterium
CGTGAGCGTGCCGAGGGCACGGACGGAAGCGGAACGCAGGAGGAAGTGCCACCTCCACCGGCCGTGGAGCCGTTCGATCGGCGACGGCGCGGGCCCCACGATCTCCACGGCGGGAGCGCCCCGGCGGCCCAGCCGCTCTCTCACCCAGCGCGCCCCGGCCTCGGCGCTGGCTGCGGCGGTTTCCGGATCGGGGCTGCTCACCACGACGTTCACCATGCGGAGGTGCGGCGGGTAGGCCGGTGACATCCGCTCGGCGAGCTCCCGCTCGGCGAACTCGACGTAGTCGTGGGTGAGGGCGGCCTGGATGGCGTAGTGCTCGGGAATCGAGGTCTGGATGAGCACCTCGCCGCCGAGCGGCCCCCTCCCGGTGCGCCCCGCGACCTGGCTCAGCAGCTGGAATGCCCGCTCGCTGGCGCGGAAGTCGGGCATGTGGATGCCGATGTCGGCGTTGATCACACCCACCAGGGTGACCCGCGGAAAATCCAGCCCTTTCGCGATCATCTGCGTGCCGAGCAGGATGTCCACCTCCCCGCGCTCCACCCGCCCCAGGATCTCGTGGTGCGACCACTTTCCCGACGTCGTGTCCACGTCCATGCGGGCGATGCGGGCGCTGGTGAACGTCTCCGCCACGCTCCGCTCCACCTGCTCGGTGCCGAGGCCGCGGAACGAGAGGTCGGTGGAGCCGCAGCGGATGCAGCGGGTGGGCACCGGCTCCTCGTGCCGGCAGTGGTGGCAGACCAGCCGGCCCTTCACCCTGTGGTACGTCAGCGAGATCGAGCAGTGCTCGCACTCCCCCACCTCGCCGCACTCGCGGCACTGGACGAAGCTGGAGTACCCGCGCCGGTTGAGCAGGAGAATCACCTGCTCCCGGCGCTCGAGCCGCGCGTGCACCGCCTGGACCAGCGCCGGCGCCAGGATCGTCCCGGCCTCGCCGCGCGAGCCCCCCTCGCTCTTCTTCCGGCCGCCGTCTCCGCGCAGCTCGCGCAGGTCGATCGTCCGCACGGGGGGAAGCGGACCGCCGGTGGCGCGCAGCGGAAGGGAGAGGAGCGTGAACTTGCCCGCAGCGGCGTTGGACCAGCTCTCGAGCGCCGGCGTCGCGCTCCCCAGCACGCACACCGCGCCGCCCATCGTCGCGCGCACCACGGCCAGGTCGCGGGCGTGGTAGCGCGGCGCCTCGGACTGCTTGTAGCTGCCGTCGTGCTCCTCGTCGACGACGATGGCCCCGAGGTCCCGCAGGGGTGCGAAGATCGCGGAGCGGGCGCCGACGGCGATCTTCTTGTCGCCCGTGTGCAGCTGGCGCCAGGCATCGTAGCGCTCGCCGTCGGACAGTCCCGAGTGGAGCACGGCGACCAGATCGCCGAAGTGGGCGCGGAAGCGGGAGACGGTCTGCGGGGTCAGCGCGATCTCCGGGACCAGGACGATCGCGGTGCGGCCGCGCGCAAGAACCTCCTTCAGCAGCTCGATGTAGACGAGCGTCTTGCCGGATCCCGTGATGCCGTGCAGAAGAAAGGGATCGGGTCGCTCTTCGTCGAGGGCGGCGACGAGCCGGTCGAGCGCGCGACGCTGGTCCTCGTTCGGCGTGAGCTCCGGGGGTGTGCGCGTCGGATCGTCCCGGAAGGGGTCACGCAGGACTTCCTCGTCCCGCACCCCGACGATCCCCTTCGCCTCGAGCGCCTTCACGACCGAATGGCTGAAGCCGTGCCGGCCGGTGAGGTGCGCCAGCTCGGCGGTGCCACCGGACGCCTCCAGTACCGCGTAGCACTCCCCCTGCCTAGGGGCGCGCGCCGCGAGCTCCTCGCGGGCGGTCAGGGACGGAATCCACTCCTCGATCTCGACCATCTTCCGGGTGCGCACCGGGGGATCCTTCGGGGGGACGACCTCGTGACGGATCAACCCGGCGGCCTCGAGCGCCCGGATCTCGGGCCAGATCGAGCCCATGTCCAAGGCGCGCCGGAGCCCCTGCACCCGCCGGGGTACGGATTTCGCCGCGATCTCCCGCAGCAGTCGCGAGGCGCGGGGGGTGAGCGCGTGCGCCGCATCGTCATCCCCGTTCGCATTCGGCCCCGCGAGCGAAAGGTAGTCTCGCGACGCATCCGAAAGCGGCGCCGGAAGGGCGGAGCGCAGCGTGATCCCCAGCGGAGAGACATAGTAGCCGGCGATCCATTTCGACAGGCGGAGGAGCTCGGCGGAGACGGACGGCGTCTTTTCGAGCACGGCCAGAATGGGGCGGATGCCGGCAGGGGGGGCGGGAGACCGGGAAGCCGCCGAAGACGTGGGGGCGGAATCCCGCGCACCGCTCGCGTCCGCGGAATCGGAGACGACCCAGCCGATTCGCTCTCCCCGCCGGAACGGCACCAGCACCCGCGTGCCCGGCGGCGGCGGCGCGCCCTCCACCGAGTAGGTGAACGTATGGTCCAGCGGAAGCGGAAGCGCGACCTCGACCCTCACCCGCTTCGCGGCCCGCGCCGGTTTCGCGGCGGGCGTCATTCTTCGAGGAGGAGGAAGACCTCGTCCTGGGGCTCCGGCGTCGTGACCTCGGGTCCGGATTCGCTCCAGAAGACGTTGACCTCGCTGCGCACTCCGAGCACGTCGGGGAGGTAGATCCCCGGCTCGACGGAAAACGCGATTCCGGGAATGAGCTTCCGATCGTCACGGGTCTCGAGATTGTCCAGGTTGGGGCCGCTCCCGTGCATGTCGCGGTCGATGGAGTGTCCCGTCCTGTGCACGAAGGCGTCACCGTACCCCCTGCCGGCGATGAGCGCGCGGCAGACGTCGTCCACCTCGAAGCCACGGACGTCCTGTCCGGCGGCCGCCCGCTCCCGGAGGAAGCGCAGCGCCTCGTCGCGCGCGTCCCGCACCGCCTCCCAGACCGGCCGCGCCGACTCCGGCAGCTCGGCGCCCATGTACCCCATCCAGGTCTGGTCCGCCGCCACGTCCCGTGGGGAGGGCCGCCCCCAGAGATCGATCAGGAGCACGTCGCCCCGCCGGATCGGCTCGCCCTCGCTCCCGGGGTGATAGTGCGGGTCGGCCGCCCGGGGCCCGATGGCGACGATGCAGTCGACGTCGCACCCCACGCCGCGGGCCGCCAGCTCGGCGTGGATCCACTCGGAGACCTCGCCCTCGGTGCGGGGACGACCGGAACGTGCGCCGTCCGCCGCGATGGTGAAGGCGTCGCGGGCCACGGCAGCGACCGTGACCGCGGTCTCCCGATGCACCTCGAGCTGCTCCCCGGTCCAGCGGGAGTGGAAGGCGGACACGAGCGTGCCGGAGGAAGCCGGCTCCACTCCGGCGGCGCGCAGCAGCTCCGCGATTCCCGCTGGGACGAGATCCAGGGTCGGCACGGCCGAGCGTGCGGACGTCTCCATGGCGAGGCGCGGGCGGCCGGCGACCAGCTGCCCCAGCGCCTCCTCCATCTGCCGCCACCCGGAGTAGCTGCGCTTCCGCCAGGGCCAGTGCCGCCAGGACGAGTGCTCGATCGCGTGCAGCAGGAGCTCCGGCTCCCCTTCCGCCGGGATCAGCGCAAAGGAGCGCCGCGTCGTCTTGCCGAGGCCGAGGAGCGCGGCCGCGACCGGGTTCTGGCCGTGGAAGTCGAAGAGGAGCCAGCCGTCGAGTCCCTCCGCCCGGATGGCGGCCTGGATCTCGGGCAGTCCGCCCTCGCGGAAGAGAGCGGAAGCGCCGTCGGGGGAGAGATCAGCGGTCATCATGTTCCGACCGGGGGCCTTGCGGGCTCTCCGCTTCCGACTCCTCGTCTTCCAGGTCCGCCGGGCCCTCGCTCGCCCCTTCGGGGGTCCCATTTTCCGGATTGCTCTTCCGGTCCATGCCGCTCTCCGGCACCTCCGCGGCAGCACGCTCGCCCGCCTCCGGAACCGGTTCCGCCGTCTCCGACTCCGCCTTCTGCCCGATCACGAGATCCAGCCCCAGGATCCGCTCCCGGGTCAGGAGCCGGTGCACTTCCATCTCGCGGGCCACCGCGGTGCGTACGCCGTACCACCCCCAGCGGCCCCAGGCCCGCCGGAGAATCCCCAGCTTCTCCGGAAGGGTGAAGAGCTCCGCGAAGTCCGGGAAAGGCTTCTTCACCTGCGGTCGGAAGGCGGTTTCCTCGTCGGACCAGGCCTCGGTATGCAGCTTCTCCACGTTCGCCTCGCGCAGCAGCCGCTTCCACTCCACGAGCATGAGCGGATGGGCGCCGAGATGCCCGGTGAGGATCCGGCGACGATCCGGATCCACGGGCGCCTTCCAGACGAGCTGGATGAGCACGATCCTCCCGCCGGGTCGGGTCACGCGCACGAGTTCCCGGACCGCGTCCGCGGGGTCCGCGTGGGCGGCCAGTCCGAGCTCGCCCACCACGACGTCGAAGATCTCGTCCCGATACGGAAGCTTGTCCAGCGGCGCCTGCTGGAACTGGAGGGGGCCCCGGAGATCCGATTCGCGCGCCCGCTTTTCGGCCTGCTCCACGAGCTGCGCGTCGAAGTCCACGCCGAAGCCCTGGACTCCGAACTCCTCGACGAAGTACGACAGCGTCACGCCGATCCCGCACGCGACGTCCAGCACTTCCTGGTCCGCCTTCATGCCCGTGAGAAGCGCGATCTGCCGGTACAGCTCCTCTCCGCCCGGCGGAAAGAGCGGCCGACGGCTCAGCCGGACAAGATCGAGCATCGAAGGCGCGTAGGTGGAGCCCTTCACTGCCGGGTCCGGGGGCGGCGGAGAGACCTCGGTCTCGCGCGTCACGGGTTCAGCGGAAGTCGCGGGTTCGGCGGACGGCGTCGTTCTGGCGGACGTCCTTCCGGAGTCGCCGGATTCCTCGCGCTTCACGTCTCCCGCGGCACCGTCGCGATCGCTTTCCCGGTGATTGTCGGTCACGAAGGACCCTCGTTGAAATCCATTTCTCGGAGGGCGGCCTCGATCCGGTCGCGCTCCTCCGCAGAAATGCTTCTTCCCTTCCCGGCAGCCTCCACCGATGCCCGCGGGCGTCGAAACCGGCGGAGCAGCACGACCACCAGCGCCAGCCCGAGAAGCAACGCGAAGGGGGGCATCACCCAGGCCCAGAGGCCGGCACCGCTCCGCTCGGGAATCGCGCGGTACCGCTCACCGTGGTTCGCCAGCATCCAGGAGACCAGCTCGTCCGCGTTCATGCCTTCGGCCGCGAGAAGCTGGATACTGTCCCGCAGCGCGGCCGCCGGCGGGCTCGGACAGACCTCGAGCATGAGGCCGGGACAGAAGGGCGAGAGCAGCCTGGAGATTGCCTTCTCCGCCTCCCGGTGCGGGGCGAACGGCCCCTCGACGCCCTGCGGGATCTGCGCCGAGAGACCAGCGGGCCCGACGGAGGGCGCGTAGAACGTGCCGCCCAGGCCGACGGTCGCGAAGAGGAAAGCCGCCGCGGAAGGTAGAAGCAGCATCAACGGGTGCCTCATGATTCTTCCGGTCCCAGCCCGGCGAGCGCGCGCAGCACCATCACCGCGCCGGCTCCCGTGCGCACGGCGTCGTAGCCGCCCTCGAGAAGCAGCACGAGCCTGCCGCTGCACTGCGCTTCCGCGCGTGCGAGGATCTGGGCGGTCATCGTGTGCATGTCCTCCACATCGAGTCGCTGCCCCCCGAGCGGGTCGCCGGCCAGGACGTCGAAACCGCAGGAGACGAGAATGAAGTCCGGATCGAATACCCCGAGCACGCTGTCGAGAGCCGCGCGGAAACGGGTCAGGAACTCCTCCCGCGGCGTCCCGGCCTCGAGGGGAATGTTGAGCGTCGAGCCTTCCCCCGCCCCCTCGCCCCGCTCCTCCGCCCCGCCGGTCCCCGGGTAGTGCGGGACCTGGTGGAGGTTCAGGACGAAGACGGACGGGTCGGAGTAGAAGATGTCCTGCGTGCCGTTGCCGTGGTGGACGTCCCAGTCCACGATGAGAATCCGCTCCGCGTGTCCCGCATCCTGCAGCCAGCGCGCCGCGACGGCAACCGAATTGAAGAAGCAGAACCCCATCGCCCGGTTCGCCGTGGCGTGATGCCCGGGCGGACGGCAGGCGGCAAACGCATTTCTGAAGCGGCCTTCGACCACGCCTCGGCACGCCTCGATCGCGGCGCCGGCGCTCCCGGCGGAGGCGGCCCAGGTCGCGCCGGAGACGATCGTGTCCGGCTCCCTCACAGGGTCCATCGTCACGAGCTTCCCCCCTGCCTGCGCGCTCGCGACCGCCGCCCGGAGC
>JBBDIW010000116.1:8044-10235 GCA_040880165.1 Gemmatimonadota bacterium
GTCCATCGTCACGAGCTTCCCCCCTGCCT
Source organism: Gemmatimonadota bacterium (assembly GCA_040880165.1). Classification (GTDB taxonomy): domain Bacteria; phylum Gemmatimonadota; class Gemmatimonadetes; order Longimicrobiales; family Gaopeijiaceae; genus JBBDIW01. Next base: position 8,074 of record JBBDIW010000116.1, read on the forward strand.
GCGCGCTCGCGACCGCCGCCCGGAGCGCCTCCAGATACGCGGCGTCGTGTACGCGGAGCAGTTCCTCTTCGCGCGCGGCCCGGGGCTCCACCTGGACGACCCGGTCGTGCAGCGCCGGCAGATCCTTCCCGACGGAAGACGCGAGCGCGCGCAGCCTGCCCTGGTGATCCGGATGGCCCCAGCCGGCATCGTGCAGCGCCGAATCCGGGTGGATGAGGAACCCTGTGGGGAGGTGCATGGATGCGGGCGGCGGAGCGCCCTTCAGGAAGCGGTCGCGAGCGCGAGCTGCCGCGTTTCGGCCAGCCGTTCCTGGAGACTCTTGACCATCGGGGTCAGCGCCTTGAGCGCCAGAATCGCATCGCACGCGGCGTTCGTCGCGGACATCGTCGTGAGATACGGGATGTTGTACGTGATCGCGGCGCGGCGCATCGCGTAGTCGTCGAAGAGCGATTTCTTCCCCATCGGCGTGTTGATCAGGAGGTCCACCTCCCCGCTCACCATCGCGTCCACGATGTTGGGACGGCCCTCCCCGACCTTGTAGATCAGCTCGCAGGGCACCCCGAGCTGCGAAATGTGCGCCAGCGTCCCCTTGGTCGCCAGAATTCGAAAACCCAGGTCGTGGAACCGGCGCAGGATGGGCGTGACCGTCTCCTTGTCCCCGTCGTTCACCGTCACGACCAGCGTTCCCCCGTCGGAAGGCAGGACGTTGCCGGCGGCCGCCTGCGCCTTCGCGAACGCCATCCCCAGCGAGTCGTCGATCCCCATGACCTCGCCGGTCGAGCGCATCTCCGGGCCGAGGATGATGTCGACGTCGAAGCGGTTGAACGGGAAGACGGCCTCCTTCACGGCTACGCCGGCGACCGGCGGCTCCTTGGCGATGCCCATCGAAGCCAGCGTCTCGCCCGCCATGATGCGCGCGGCGATCCGCGCGAGGGGCAGCCCGGTGGCCTTGCTCACGAAGGGAACGGTGCGCGAGGCGCGCGGATTCACCTCCAGCACGTAGACGACGCCGTCCTTGATGGCGTACTGGATGTTGAGGAGGCCGACGACGCCCAGCTCCAGCGCGAACTTCCGCGTCAGCTCGCGGATCTCGTCCATCTGCTCACCGCCGAGCCGGTACGGAGGCAGCACCGACGCAGAATCGCCCGAGTGCACCCCGGCGTCCTCGATGTGCTGCATGATTCCGCCGATGACGACGTCCACCCCGTCCGACAGCGCGTCGACGTCCGCCTCGAAGGCGTCCTCGATGAAGCGGTCGATGAGCACGGGGTGCGCGGGCGACGCGCGGAAGGCGCGCTCGAAGTAGCCCTTGAGGGATTCCTCGTCGTAGACGATCTCCATGGCGCGGCCGCCGAGGACGTAGCTGGGGCGCACGAGCACGGGGTAGCCGACTTCCGCAGCAACCCGCAACGCGCCCGCTTCGCTGGTGGCGACGCCGTTTTCCGGCACGCGGGCCCCGATCTTCCGGCAGACCTTCTCGAAGCGCTCGCGGTCTTCCGCGCGGTCGATGGCGTCCACGGTGGTCCCCAGGATGGGCACACCGAGCTCGCTCAGCCCCTCCGCCAGGTTCAGCGGAGTCTGCCCGCCGAGCTGCACGATGACGCCGAGGGGCTTCTCGCGCTCGATGATCTCGAGGACGTCCTCGAGGGCGAGCGGCTCGAAGTAGAGCTTGTCGCTCACGTCGAAGTCGGTGGACACCGTCTCCGGGTTCGAGTTGATCATGATCGTCTCGTACCCGGCCTCCTTCAGCGCGAGCACCGCCTGGACGCAGCAGTAGTCGAACTCGATGCCCTGCCCGATCCGGTTCGGGCCGCTTCCGAGGATGACGATCTTCTTCGCCTCCGACGGATTCGACTCGTCCTCGTCCTCGTAGGAGGAGTAGTAGTACGGCGTCTGGGCCGGGAACTCGCCGGCGCACGTGTCCACCACGTTGTACGTCGGGCGGATGCCCCACGCCCAGCGCTGCTCGCGCACTTCCCGCTCCGTCTCCCCGCGCAGGTCCCCGAGTTGCAGATCGGAGAAGCCGTAGCGCTTCATCCGGCGCATCTCGAGCGCCCCGACGGAGTCCAGCCCCCGATACCACCGCTCCAGCTCCACGATCTCGAGCAGCTGATGGAGGAACCAGGGATCGACGCGCGTGGCCCCCGCGACGTCCTCGACGG
>JBBDIW010000117.1:0-4496 GCA_040880165.1 Gemmatimonadota bacterium
CGGGACCGCGGCCCGCGCCCGCCGAGCCGCGCACGCCGATCACGTGGTTGGCGAACCCCGGGCCGGGCCAGGAGCGGAAGAGCCGGGCGGTACCGGTCACCTCGTCGAAGCTCCGGTCGCCGCCGCGCACGCCGGCGAGCTCCGCCGGAACCCCGAGCTCGCGCTGGACGCGCCCCCGCACGGAAAGCGAGACGCCGTCCTCTGCGCTGATCGAGAGGGGCCGCAGGCGGGCGTTGCCGAAGGTGACCGTGACGGCCCCCTCCCCCACCTTCCGCTGCGGGCGCTCGAGGGCGTACGGGGCCGGCTCCGCCCCGGAATCGAGGAGGCCGATGTCCTGCCAGATGTGCCGGGCCGACACGGACAGCCCCGCGGCGCTGCGCGCGCGCTGCCGGACGAAGGAGGCGGACCCCGATACGCTCCGCTCGCGAACGCGCAGAAAGAGCGTGTCCTGCTCGTTCGGCGCGAGCATCGCTCCGCCGCTGCGGTACGTCTGGTCCACGCCCATCGAGAGGACCGGGTGGCCGAGACCCGCGTAGGCATACCTCGTCCGCCCCTCCCAGAGTCCGGATCCGGGCGCCCAGGCGCCCCACGCGGAGTATGCGTGCCGCCCCACCAGGTCCTCCCCCTCGATCTCCGCTCCGAAGCGGTGGGGAACGACGTCCGTTCCGAACAGCGCGCTGCCCTCACGGAAGATCGGCTCCCAGGCGCGCGGCAGAAGCGAGCGGTAGGGGCGGTACGGAGTGGAGACCGCGTCGACCCGGGTCGCGTACGTCGCCGCCGCCCGCTCGCCCCCCTCGAGAAAGCGGAAATCGGTGTCGAAGGGCGCGAACCACGCACCGGGGTCGTAGGGAATGCGCTCGATCTCCCATCCCCGGGCCCGGTAGGAGGAGAAGTAGATCCAGCGACCGTCGGGGTCCACCGCGGGATGGAAGGCGCCGCCCGTCACGTTGGTGATCTGCCGGATCGTCCCGGGGCGGCCGCTCTCCGGGTCCACGTCCACGGCGAAGAGGTTCGGAATTCCGGTGCGGTCCGACGACCAGAGGATCCTGCGGCCGTCCGGCGACCAGGCGGGGTGCACGTCCAATGCGCGGTCGGCGGTGACGGCGTGGCTTGTCCCGTCACGGTCCATCACGACGAGCTCGCGGCGCGCCCCGGGGCGCCAGCGGGACGCGGCGAACCGGCGGCCGTCCGGCGACCAGCTCGGCCCCGACCAGTGCTCCCCGGGCAGGAAGTCCCCGAGCGGCGTCACGGCACCGGTCTCCAGGTCGACCTCCACCAGCCGGTTCGTCCCGCCGCCCTCCTGCACCGCGAGCGCCGTCCGTCCGTCGGGATGCACGGACGGACCGACCAGCCGCGCCCCGGAGGTGAGGCGCTCGGAGCGCCCGTCGGGGGTGATGCGGTAGAGGTCGCTCCAGAGGCGCCAGGGATCGTCCCACTCGACCTGCGCGAGCACGACGCTTCCGTCCGGCGCCCAGGAGAAGGAAGCGGCGCCGTTCGTCCGGGCGAGCGAACGGCCGTCCGACCCGTCGGTCGCCATGACGCGGATCTGCGGGTCCGAGGTGGCGTCGCGACGTACGAAGGCGACCCCGTCCCCCGACGGCGAAACGGACGGATGGAGGGCGACGCGGGCGTCGCGGGTCAGCCGCTCGGGGCGGGTCAGCGGCGCGAGCGCGGCCAGCCCCTCGACCTCGGCGGCGAAGCGCTGCTCCAGCTCCGCCTCCCACTCCCGCCAGGCGCGGCTGAAGGAGACGCCGAAGGCGGAGCGCGCGGCGGAGTTCAGCCGGTACGGAATCCACTGTCCGGCCACGGCGTCCACGAAGCGCGCCATGCGCTCCTCGCCGTACCGCTCCAGGAGGTGCTCGAAGAAGAGCGAGCCGTAGATGTAGGCGCGGGAGCCTCCGGGCCAGACGGGGCTCGAGCCCGAAGCCTGGTCGATCCTCTCGAAGGTGCCGTCGAGGATCGACGTGCGCAGGATCATCTCATGATAGGTGCCGTGCGCGCGCCCCGCGTCCGAGAGGGCCGACTCGTAGAAGGTGGCGATGCCCTCGATCGTCCACGTCGGCACGGATCTTCCGGGGAAGACCGGCCACGCCCCCGGCAGCCTCCCGAAGAGCGCTCGCACGGCCACCCCCAGCGTCCCGGCGCGATCGAGATGAAAGACGTGCGCGACTTCATGCGTGATGACCAGTTCCAGCCAGTCGTCGAACCAGGCGAGTCCGAACTCGTCCACCGGCGGGCGCGCGTAGATCGTGATGCGGTTCGACGGAACGGTGCGCGCGAACCCGTTCGAGATGTCGGCCTGATCCGTCAGCACGACGTCGATCCGGCCCGGAGGGGGAGACACGAAGCTCTCCGAGAGCGACCGCCACGCCCGCTCCGCGCGCTCGGCGGCGCGTCCGGCGAGCTCCTCCAGTCCCGCGTGAAAGGTGATGCGGAAGTGCTCGGTGCGGATCGTGCGCCACTCCGCGTCCGGGGGAAGCTGGGCGCGGCCGGAGTGCGGAACGAGGACGAGGAAGACGAGGAGGAGACCGGCGAGGAGACCGGGAGACGAGATCGGTCCTCTACGGACGAATCTCCCGTCATGACAGCAGGGTGCACGCGGCGGGAGCGCGCGCATCGGATGAACGCTTCGAGTCATGCCTTTCACATCTCCGGAAACTTGTCAAAACGCACAGGGGAAGCGACCATACCGGACCCACATCCTACCCATGGATACTGCGAATGATGCCTGAAACCGATAATCCCTGGTTCCGCCTCGGGCACGCGTTCGAGCGCACGCTGCAGACCCTCTCCTCTCCCGGAGCGACGCTCTCCACGCTCCGGCATCGCCAGGAGGGAGAAGACGCGGCGGGCGCGGAGGCGGGTCCGGGAGCCGGTGCGCGTGCTTCGGCCGGCGGACGCGCCGGTGCGGGCGCTTCGGCCGCAGGACGCGATCGGGGAAGCCGCAGGCGCGGCGCAGACGACTCCGCGGGCGGGAACGCACGCGGCGGTCGCGACTTCGACGCCGACGAGGAAACCGACGACGGGAACCCGATCTCCCGCGGGGGGGCTGCCGAGCGCGTGAAGCAGGCGCTCGAGCACCTTCCCTTCGAGGAGGATGAGCTCTCTCGAATCGTGGACGCGCTTTTCGCCGCAGGAGCCGGAACGGTCGTGAACCGGCTGCTGGAGCGCTGGGGGCGCGGCGGCCCGCACTCGGCGGGCGCGCTCGTCAAGGCGGGAACGGCGGGCGCCGCCGCCGCGCTGGTCATGGAGGCACTTCGCCCCCTGCTCGAGAGGAACGGGAGGAAGCTGGAGCTCGACGCCGAGCTCGGGTACGCGGTGATGGAGGGCGCAGGACGCGGACTCATCTATGGACTCCTGCTGCACCGGCGCATTCCGGGGCCCTCCGCGATGAAGGGTGCTGTCTACGGAACGGCGGAATACCTGGTCGGACCATGGGGCGGCGTGAGTCATCTGCTCCATCCCCTCACGCCGCAGAGCTCGCTTCCGGTCGTGGGCGCGCTGCTGGATCCCGGTGACCGATCGGAGGACACCCTGGTGGAGCATCTCGTCTTCGGCACGTCTCTCGCGCTCCTCTACGGGCTCGGCGACGACTGAGCGGCCCGAAGATGTCGATCCAGTAGCGGAACCCGCGCCAGGGGGAGCGAGGGGCGGAGAGGCACGTCACGCACGACGCTCCGGTCGCAGCCGGGGATGACGATCTCCACCATCTCGTCCGGCACGGGCGCGTTCTGCCGCACGGATTCGGCGGCGCCCTGCCCCGCGCCGACGCCCGCCCGCGCCTCCCTCGGCTCCCCCGCTTGCCGCACCGCGACACCTTCTTCCGGCACGATTCCCAGCAGCTTGGTCGTCTCCTCTTCCGCGCGGCCCCACGCGATCATCGAGCAGAAGAAGTCCGGGCGTTCCAGGAGAATGGAGGAGAGGTAGTACGGACCGACGTCGTCCACGTGGTCCATCAGGAGATACCCGGCACCCGCGTCCCGCGCTGCTTCCCGGAAGACCTCCGGTTCGCGGCTCAGGGGATACATCCGGCTCTTCACGCCGCTCAATACGAAGAAGAGCCTGGGCTTCCGGGCGAGGACGACCGCGCCATCCGGGAGATGCTCGCCGGTCCAGCGGGCCGCGGCGACGAACTCGCCGGTGGGGCCCGGATAGCAGGTGAAGGGGTCGCCGCCGCTCAGCGCCTGCACCGCCCGGCAGGCCGAGGCCCGTTGCACGGAGTGGCTCCACGCCAGGAGCGCCGGGGCCGCGAGGAGGAGGAAGAGCGCCGCGCCGATGACGAAGCCGGCCCGGGAGGGTGGGGCATCCCTCCATTCCTCTCCCTCATTCCCTCTGCTCGTTCCCCGGCTCGCACTGCTCGATCTGCCCGTCTGACCCGCCGGCTCGGCCGCACCCGCGCCGCGCGTCCACGCGCGGATGCCGTCCAGCACGAACGACCCCGAATAGAAGAGGAGGAGCGGGTAGAGGGGGAGCGCGAAGCGGTCTCCGGACCAGAC
>JBBDIW010000117.1:4596-10214 GCA_040880165.1 Gemmatimonadota bacterium
AGGAACGGCGGGTCCGAGAGGATCCACTGGCTGGACCAGCGCAGCGCGTCGGAGAACGCGAAGAGGAGCGCCACCCCGACCGCGAGCCCGAGGCCCCGGCGCCCCGCGACCCACGCGAAGGTGAGGAGCACGGCGGCCGATGCGAAGGCGAGCGACAGCGCCTTGAAGGCGATCCAGCTGCTCGCGCCGAAGAGCATGGCGCCGGCCAGGATCAGCGGAAAGACCGGCGGATACTTGGTGTGAGCCGGCTCGACCGGATCCCAGAGCTCCAGGTACGCGCCGTGCTCCAGGAGCGAGTGGGCCAGCGTGAGGTAGCCCGCGTTGTCCCCGCCGTTGTGAGGCGCGGGGTAGAATCCGACGACGAGCACGACGGCCTGGACGACGAAGACCACGCCGAACACGAGCAGCAGGAGCCGACGCGTCACCCTCTGCGCTCCGCTCCCGGGGTGAGCGAGCCGAGCACGCGGGGGCCGGACGCGCCCGTCGCTTCCGGCACGTTCGCGGGGAGGGCCCCGAGGTGCGCCCAGGCCAGGAGGGCGAAGGCCCCGGCCTCGCGCGCGTCCGGGTCGAAGTCGAGCGTGTTCCCCGGGCGCACGGGAAGCGGCGCCAGCTCCGATTCGATCGCGCGCCGGAGCGCGGGGTTGTGGGCGCCGCCCCCCGTCAGGAAGACCTCGTCCACGCCGCGCGGGAGCACCCAGCGGCGGTACGCGTCCCCGATCGCGCGCGCGGTGAACGCGGTGAGCGTGGCGATCAGGTCCACCCACGCCTCCGGACGCCCGGGCTCCCGGTCCCCCACGATCTCGAGCAGGAAGGGTCGGCCGAAGCTTTCGCGCCCCGTGGAGCGCGGCGGCGTCTCGGCCAGGAAGGGGTGCACCATGAGCCGGCGGAGGAGCGGCTCGTCGACCGCGCCCCGAAGCGCCAGCGCCCCTTCGGCGTCGAAGCGGAGAGCCCCGGCCGTGGCGAGCTCCGCGGCGGCGTCCAGGAGCGCGACGCCGGGGCCGGTGTCGAAGGCGAGGCAAGCGTCGGGGGCGCGCGCTCCACCCGCCGGGAGCCAGGTGACGTTTCCCATGCCGCCCAGATTCTGGAGCGCGCGCGCCCGGTCCGGTGCGGTGAAGAGGATCCGGTCCGCCCACGGAACGAGGGGGGCCCCCTGCCCTCCCGCGGCCATGTCGCGGCTGCGAAAATCGCTCACGACGGGGATGCCCGTGCGCTCCGCGAGCGTGGCCGCGTCGCCGAGCTGGAGTGTGGAGCCTCGTCGGCCGGCGGCGGGCGGGTCGTGCCAGACCGTCTGGCCATGCGCACCGATCGCGGCGACGTCGGCGGGGTCGGTGCCCGCCGCCTCGCACACCCCCAGCGCCGCCTCGGCCATCCACGTCCCCAGGCGGACGTTCAGGCGCGAGACGTCCTCGAGCGTGGCGAGGCCGTTCTCGATCAGCGCTCGCAGCGCTTCGCGTCGCTCCGCGGGGTAGGCCTCGCTCCGGTACGCGAGGAGCGTGGCGGCCGGGTCGGCAGCCGGCGAGCCGGCCGGGCCTTCGTCGCCGCGGACCTCGAGAAGCGCGGCGTCGATCCCGTCCAGCGACGTGCCCGACATGAGGCCGATGACCTTCACGGCTCCTCCGGCGGTTCACCCGTGACCCGGGAGATCAATCCGTCCGCCTCGTCCAGGAGCCGGGTCGCCTCGCTCCGGTCGACGCTCCGCTTCCCCATCACGATGGCCGTCTTCACGTGCCCGCGGGCCTCCTCGAGCAGCGCCCGCACGGGCTCCCTCTCCACCCGCAGGACCTCCATCAGGATGCGCTCCCCGCGGTCCTGGAGCTTGGCGCACGTCACCTGGAGATCCACCATCAGGTTCCCGTGCACCTTGCCGAGCCGGATCATCGCGCCGGTCGTGAGGGTGTTGAGGACCAGCTTGGTAGCCGTGCCCGCCTTCATGCGCGTGGAGCCGGTGACGACCTCCGGCCCGACCAGGGGGGCGATGACGACGTCGTGGCGGGCGACCAGGGCGTCGCCGGGCGGGGTGCACAGGAGAAAGCCCGTGCGCGCGCCGGCGTCGCGGGCCGCCGCCAGTGCTCCGTGCACGTACGGGGTTGTCCCCGACGTCGCGATGCCCAGGACGAAATCGCGCGCGCCGACCGCCAGCTCCGCCAGCGCCGCCGCGCCGTCCTCCGGCCGGTCCTCGGCGCCTTCCCGGGCGCGGAACAGCGCGTCGCGCCCGCCGGCGATGACGCCGCGCACCATCTCGGGATCCGTCCCGTACGTCGGCGGCATCTCCGCGGCGTCCAGCACGCCGAGACGTCCGGACGTGCCCGCGCCCACGTAGATCAGCCGTCCCCCCTGCCGGAACGCGTCCACCACGAGGTCGACGGCCCGCGCGATCGCTTCCCCCTCCACGCCCACCGCCTCCGCGACCTTCCGGTCCTCCCGGTTGATCAGTGCCACGATCTCGCGCGAGGAAAGGAGGTCGATCCGGCGAGTGGCGGGGTTCCTCTGTTCGGTGAGGCGATCGTCGTTCATGGATGTCCTGTCGGAGGCGGACGGGGAACGGGTGCCTCTTCCGGCGGGTGTTGTGGCGCAAACGGAAGCCGGTATATACTCGGGCGGAGGCACGTCGGCAATTTCTCGCCCCTCGCTACTCTACACCAGTCGTCCATGACACGCACATCCACGCCACTGCTCGAGCGGGCGGAAGCGCTGGCACCGGAGCTGGTCGCGCTCCGGCGCGACATCCACCGGCACCCGGAGCTCCGCTTCCAGGAACACCGCACCGCCGGCGTCGTGGTGCAGGCGCTTGAAGGAGCGGGATACGCGTTGCGCACGGAGGTGGGGCGAACCGGCGTGGTCGCGGAAATTTCATCCGGACCCGGGCCGACGGTTGCCCTGCGGGCGGACATGGACGCGCTTCCCATCCTGGAGGCCAACGAGGTCGAGTACGCGTCGGAGTATCCGGGGGTGATGCACGCCTGCGGACACGACGCGCACACGGCGGGACTCATCGGCGCGGCGCGGCTCCTTTCCGCCGCGATCGCCGAGGGCGACTTCCCCTCCGGCACCCTCCGCCTCCTTTTCCAGCCTTCCGAAGAGGGCATGGACCAGGAGGGAAAGAGCGGCGCCACCCGGATGATCGACGATGGCGCGATGGACGGCGTGGACGCCGTCATCGGACTCCACGTCGCGCCCCACTTCCCGGCCGGCACGCTCTACCTGCGGGAGGGCCCCGCCATGGCGGGATCGGACGAGCTCCTGGTGGACGTGCGTGGCCGAAGCGCCCACGCCGCACGCCCGGACGAGGGGGTGGATGCGCTGCTCCTGTCGGCGTACGGGTTGGTCGCCGCGCAACAGGCCGTGTCGCGCAAGCTCTCGCCGATGGACAACGGCGTCGTGAGCTTCGGCACGATCGCGGGGGGCAGCGCCCCGAACGTTCTCGCCGAGCAGGTGGCGGTCCAGGGCACCCTCCGCTACTTCACGGACGCCGTGCGCGAGCGGCTTCACGCGGGCGTGCGCGGCGCCTTCGCGGGACTCGAGGCGATGGGCGGAATGGTCCACGTGGACATCCGCTCCGGGTATCCGCCGGTGGTCAACGACCCCGCGATCAGCGCGCTCCTCCAGGACGCGTTCCAGGGTCTCGTAGGCCCCGAGCGGGTGGGCGACGCCGCCCCCTGGATGGGAGCGGAAGACTTCGCCATCCTGGCGCGCGAGGCTCCCGGCTGCTTCTTCTGGCTGGGCGCCGCGCTACCGGATCCGCGCGAGTTGCACCACCCACGCTTCGACATCGACGAATCCGTGCTCCCCCTGGGTGCCGCCGCGATGGTCGCAGGCGCCCGGACCCTACTCGAACGACTGAGGTAGTTTCACCTCCCCCGGAGTCCGATTCCCGGAACCCTTCAGGCAGGATCATATCCGATGACCGTACGCGCACCGAGTTCGACTTCGTCCACCGCACGCCGCGTCCCGCTCTGCCCGCTGCAATCCCGCACGGGCCTGCGCGCGCTCATCCCGCTCTTCGCCCTCGCGCTGCTGGGGGCCGGATGCGGGACGCAGGAGCCGGCCGAGGCGGCCAGCCACTTCGCGGGACCACCGGACCCCGTCACCTTCCCCGACAGCTGGTCCTTCCCCGCGGACCAGGCGCCGACCGAAGCCGCGAACGGCATGGTCTCCACGACGGACCGGTACGCCACCGAAGTGGGGCTGGACATCCTGCGCGCCGGCGGAAACGCGGTGGACGCCGCGATCGCGACGTCGTTCGCGCTCGCCGTCGTGAACCCGTCCGCGGGCAACATCGGCGGGGGCGGCTTCATGGTCGTCCGCTTCGCCGACGGGCAGAACGCCGCGCTCGACTATCGGGAGAAGGCGCCCGGCGCGGCCCACCGGGACATGTACCTGGATGAGGACGGCGAACTCACCGACGCGTCCGTCCTGGGGCACCTGGCCTCCGGCGTCCCCGGCACCGTCATGGGGATGTGGGAGGCGCACCGCCGCTTCGGGACCATGGATTGGGAGGCGCTCGTCGCGCCGGCCGTCGCCCTGGCGGAGGGGCTCGTCATGGAGGAGCGGCTGGCGCGCTCCCTGAGCGGCTCCAGGCGGAGCCTCTCGCTGTACGACTCCACGCGCGAGATCTTCCTGCCCGGCGGCGAGCCACCCGCCGTCGGCGACACGTTCCGCCAGACGGACCTCGCCGCCACGCTGGCCCGCATCCGCGACGAGGGCCCCCACGGCTTCTACCGCGGGCGCACCGCGGACCTCATCGTGGAGGAGATGAACAGGGGCGGCGGCATCATCACGCACCGCGACCTCGAGGAATACACCGCCGCCTGGCGCGACCCGGTGGAGTTCACATACCGGGGGCACACGGTCTTCTCCATGCCGCCGTCCTCCTCGGGGGGCGTGACCATGGCGGAGATGGCGAACATCCTGGAGGCGCACGACCTGCGCTCCCTCGGATGGCACTCTCCCGAGATGGTCCACCTCCTCGCGGAAAGCTGGAAGCGCTCCTACTCGGACCGGAACGAGTACCTCGCCGATCCGGACTACGTGAACATGCCGCTCGCGCGCATGATGTCCAAGGAGTACGCCCGGGAGCGCGGAGGGGACATCACGATGGCTTGGGCCACACCGTCGTCCGAAGTCGGTCCGGGCCTGGGCGATCCTCGCACCGGTACCAACACCACGCACTACTCCATCGTGGACGCGGACGGAAACGCCGTCGCCGTCACGACGACGATCAACTCCGGCTTCGGGAGCAAGGTTACGGTGCGCGGCGCGGGCTTTCTCCTGAACAACGAGATGGACGACTTCGCGGCCAAGCCCGGCACCCCGAACCAGTTCGGGCTCGTCCAGGGCGAGAACAACGCGATCGAGCCGGGCAAGCGCATGCTCTCGGCGATGACGCCGAGCATCGTGCTCGACCCGGACGGCCGGCTCCTGATGGTGACGGGCACCCCCGGCGGCTCCACCATCATCACCACCGCCTTCCAGACGATCTCGAACGTGATCGACTTCGGAATGACCGTGACCCAGGCCGTAAACGCGCCGAGGGTCCACCACCAGCACCTCCCGGACCAGATCTACTTCGAAAGCGGCGGGCTGCGCCCCGAGGTCGTGGCGGCGCTGGAGGCGCTCGG
>JBBDIW010000118.1:0-1749 GCA_040880165.1 Gemmatimonadota bacterium
CCTTCCCTGGCAACACTGTACCGGGAGTTTCCGGCCTATGATGCGGCAGATGCGACAGAACACGAAGATCATCATGCTGTTTACGGCATTGGCCTTCGTGGCCCTGATGGTGTTCGAGTGGGGCATGGACATGAGTGGCCAGAGCGGCGGCGGCGGAAGCCTCGGCCGGGTCGACGGCACGTCCGTTTCCATCCAGCACTATCAGAACACCTACCGCAGCCTCTATGACGAAGTGTCGCGGTCGCAGGACTCTCCCATCAGCACGGTGCAGAACCGGGAGATCGAGGACGCCGCGTGGGACGAGGTCGTAAACCAGATCCTCATCGAGCAGGAACTCCGGCGACGGGGCGTGCGCGTCACCGACGCGGAAATCCGCCAGGCCGCCCGCTTCAGCCCGCCGCAGCAGTTCTACGAGAACCCGGCGTTCCAGACCGACGGGCAGTTCGACATCCAGAAGTACCATGCCTTCCTGGCTTCGCCGCAGGCGGACGACCAGCTCCTCGCGCAGCTCGAGGCCTACTACCGCGACGTGATTCCGCGCTCGAAGCTTCTGCGCCAGGTCACATCGGGAATCTACATCACGGACTCGAAGCTCTGGCAGGCATATCGCGACGAGCATGAAGAGGTCCAGGTGCAGTACATCCCCCTGAACCCGGCACAGCGGATCGCGGACGACGCCGTCACGATGCCCGCGGCAGAGATCGAGCGGTACTACCGCGACCGTCGCGAGGACTACGCCGTTCCCGCAAGGGCGACCATCCGGATCGTGGCGCTCATGACGACGCCCACGGCGGCGGACACGGCGGCCACGATCGACCGCGCGGAAGAGCTGCGCGAGGAGATCCGCGGCGGTGTCAGCTTCGAGGAAGTGGCGGAGCGCGAGTCCGTCGATCCCGGTTCCGCGTCCCGGGGCGGCGATCTGGGCACCTTCGCGCGCGGGGACATGGTCGGTGCCTTCGAGGACGTCGCGTTCAGCGTCCCGGTGGGGGAGATCAGCGACCCGGTCCGCACGGACTTCGGCGTGCACCTGATCCGGGTGGACCGCCGGACGGCGGATTCCGCGCAGGCCCGACACATCCTCATCCCGTTCGAGCGGACCGACGAGTCCGAGATCCGGCTCCTCACGCTGGCGGACTCGCTGGAGTCCCTGCTGGACTCGCGCACGCTGGACGACGCTGCGGCGGAGTTCGGCCTCGAGGTGCGCACGCACGAGATTACCGCGGACGTCCCCTTCGTGCCTGGAATCGGGGATATCTCCGAGGGCGTGGACTGGATCTTCGAGGAGGACGAGGGGCTGGACGTGGGAAGTCCGGTCTTCGAGGGGCTCGAGGCGTTCTACGCGCTCGAGGTGATCGAGAGCCACCCGGAAGGTTACCTCACGCTGGACGAGGTCCGGTCTTCCATCGAGGAGACGCTCCGGCTGCGCAGGAAGGTTCAGATGGCCGCCGAGGAAGGCGCCCGGATGCTGGCGGAGCTGCGGGAAGGTGGGCTGAGCCTCGAGCAGATCGCGGAGCGTCACGACCACGACCTCCACATGAGCGAACATTTCACGCGGGACGATTTCGTGCCGGGGCTGGGGCGTCACAACCAGGCGATCGGCGCGGCGTTCGGAGCCCGGGAGGGCGAGATCAGCGACGTCGTCACGACGCGCACGAACGCGTACATCCTGGAAGTCGTGGACCGAGTCGAGGCGGACCGCGAGGCGTGGGAGGCACAGAAGGAGATCCAGCGCGCCCGTCACACCAGCGC